>JBBIJG010000041.1:5048-10357 GCA_037446095.1 Caldilineae bacterium | reverse complement strand
CCGTCGCCTCATAGTTCTTCCAAGTGGCACACGTCCCACAGGTCATGCGAATGGGCTGGTCTTCAGCCGAGTAAGGTGAACCTTCCCAGTTCTCAAACTCGCCTGTCTTACCACATTTGGGGCACTGGTAACGCAATTTCTCTGGCATAAGGGAAACCTCCTGCTTCTTGGAATTGGGCTTTATTATTATACATCACTTTATCGGTACAAACAAATCCCAACCCCAAGATGAACCAATGGCAGCACCACCGACCCTGAGGCCTGGGCCCTCCCCGTTTTCACCCGACGAACTTGAGGAGCGTTCGGATGTTGAGCCCTATAAGGAGCACCCCGATGAGGCTGCCTAAGGCCTTAGGGGGGAGCTTCCTGCAAACAAAGGCTGCCGTGGGGGCGGCAACAGCTCCGCCGATCAAGAGGGCAACGACAATATCCCAGCGGAACGCTTCCGGGCCCACAGTGATCAGAAAGGTCAGGGTTTCGGCCAGGGTGACGAAAAACTCGACCCAATTGATGGAGCCGACGACTTGGCGAGGCTCGTCATTACCACTCAGGATCAGACTGGGGGTAGCAATCGGCCCCCACCCTCCACCACCCAACGCGTCCATGAAGCCCGCGACTAACCCCAGCAGCATGAGCTTGGCCCATGAATGGCCATTGTTCTCAGATGCGATGGGATTCTTACGCACCAGGAACCGGTAAAGGATCAAAAGCCCCATGAGCAGAAGGATGACAGCCACAAGGGGCTTAATGGTCTCACCAGGCACAGAAGCCAGGAAATAGGCTCCGGTCACCCCGCCTATGACCCCTGGTATAGCCAGAGGCAAGATCAGGTCACGCTTGACGTTGCCAAACCTGAAATGAGAGGCCCCAGAAAGAAGGGTGGTGAAAACCTCCGCCGTGTGCACGGAAGCGCTGGCTATGACCGGATAAAGGCCGATGGACACGAGCAACGAGGCCGAAAAGACCCCGTAGCCCATGCCTAACGTCCCATCCACAAACTGAGCCAGGTATCCTACGAGCACCATGGCCGGGAAGAACAGCGGCTTAAACATATTGGCAGCCTCCTCAATATTTTATAATAATCTCTATAGGCTTTATAGAGATTATACCCGGAAAAGAAAAGGCCTGGCAGGTTTGGGGATGTAAGCCCGCCCTTACCCTCCCCTGGCCTCCCGCTCTTTCTGGCACACGTCGGCAAAGGTGGTGTTGTCCAGGATATTCGCTACAGCGTCCCTGGCCTGGCGCCAGACCAGCTTCAGCCCGCAGGCCGTTTCTCTGGGACAGAATTCGTGAGCTGTGACGCTTGCACAGCCGATGGGAGCCAGAGGGCCGTCCATGGCTCGAATCACCTCACCGACAGTGATCGCCTCGGGTGGCCTGGCCAGATAGTAGCCCCCACCAGCACCTCTCTTGCTTCTGACCACTCCGACCCGCTGTAAAGTCAGGAGGAGCGTTTCCAGATACTTCTGAGGGATGTCCTGCCTTTCTGCAATTTCGCCGATTTTCACCGGCTTCTGGCCATAATTTAACGACAATTCCAATATGGCTCGTGCCGCGTACTCGCCTTTTGTGGACAGTCTCATACTCGCTACGCAATGTCTGGTTAGTCTATCATTTCTATAGATATTATAGCCCAATTGGACCCTTTTGGCAAATCCAGGAACGCCTTGTATTTGACAAATTGCCCGGAATGTGATAACATCTACGCCAATTGAATTATGGAGAGATGACGCTCTTATCCAGAGAGGTGGAGGGACCGGCCCTGTGAAGCCTCGGCAACCATTTTAGGCCCGGCAAATCAAGGGGGATTTGTCCACCGGCCTAATCACGGTGCCAATTCCGGCAGAAGTATTTCTGGAAGATGAGAGGGAAGTCATTTCATGAATGCTACCTCTTCTTTCAGGAAGGGGTTTTTTGTTGTCAAATCACCGTGAAATGCCGAGACCTCTCGCAGATGGATAAGGCGAGAGGTCTTCAGCTTATTTAAGGGGGTACCATGCCAGGTTTAGCCCAAGGGTTTTCGACTCAAGCCGTCCATGCCGGCGAGCAAAGAGATAACCACTATCATTCCATTACCACGCCCATTGTCCAGACCGCCCTCTATGTCTTCCGCAACACGGCCGACATGGTGGATTACCAGGAGCAAATGTTGACCCGGGGAGAAGCGGAGCGAGAGGAGTACGCCCGCTATGGCAATCCCACCGTGCAGGCCGTGGAGCGTAAGCTGGCTGCCCTGGAAGGCGGTGAGATGGCTTTGCTCTTCGCCACCGGGATGTGTGCGGTGACCTCAACCTTGCTGACTTTGCTCTCGGCCGGCGACCATTTGCTCCTGACGAG
Organism: Caldilineae bacterium; assembly: GCA_037446095.1. Classification (GTDB taxonomy): domain Bacteria; phylum Chloroflexota; class Anaerolineae; order E26-bin7; family E26-bin7; genus E26-bin7. The sequence continues at coordinate 8,020 of JBBIJG010000041.1, read as the reverse complement.
TGACTGCTATCGCCGTACCCGCCAGTTTTGCCAGACCTTTCTGGCCCGGTTGGGCATCACCACCACCCTCGTCCCGCCCGGCGATTACGCAGCTATGGAGACAGCCGTGCAACCCAACACCAGGCTGATTTTCTCCGAGTCGCCGACCAATCCCTATTTGCGCGTGTTGGACCTGCCCCGAGCCGTGGACATCGCCCGGCGTCACCATTTGATCCTGGTCGTGGACAGCACCTTTGCCACGCCGATCAACCAGCGGCCTCTGGAGTTCGGCGTGGACCTGGTCATTCATAGCGCCACCAAGTACCTGGGTGGCCACAACGATTTGTTGGCCGGCGCGGTGGTAGGCCCAAAGGCTCTGGTGACCGAGATCAAAAAGAGCCGGGGGGTACTGGGAGGCACCATCGGCCCCCAGGATGCTTACCTCCTGCTACGCGGACTCAAGACCCTGGCATTGCGCGTCCAACGGCATAACGAAAACGGGCTGAGGGTGGCTCAATTTCTGGAAGGTCATCCCAAGGTGCGGCGGGTCTATTACCCAGGCTTGCCCAGCCATCCCGATTATACCGTTGCTCGTGAGCAGATGACTGGCTTCGGTGGGGTGGTTAGTTTCGAAATCGAAGGGGACCTGAAAAGCACAGGAGCCTTTGTGGATGCCCTGCGCCTGCCTTGCATCGGCCCCAGCCTGGGCGGAGTGGAAAGCCTGGTCGAGCAAGTCGCCCTCCAATCCTATTACGAGTTGACCACCGAACAACGACGGCAGGCCGGTATCAGCGACGAGTTGGTGCGCTACGCTGTGGGCATCGAGGACGCCGATGACCTGATTGCCGACCTGGAGCAAGCCCTGGCGAAGATATAGCCGCGGAGGCGTTGTTTCATGCCGAACAAAGGGCATATGGGGAGGGAGTGGAATGCTGGTGATGAAATTCGGCGGAACCTCGGTGGGTGACGCCAGGCGTTTTGCCAGCGTAGCCCAGATCATTCAGGAAGCGAAGGCCAGAGACAAGCAGGTGACCGTTGTCGTCTCGGCCATGAGTGGGGTGACTAACAGCCTCATCCAGGCGGCCCGAGCCGCGGCCGAGGGAGATGAAGCCACCTATCGCCGCCTCGGAGAAGAACTGCTGACGCTTCATCGGGATACCTGTGAAGCCCTCATTGCCCACGAAGGCGAGCGGCGTGATGTCTGCTGGTTCATCGAGGACCGGCTGCGGGATGTGGAACGCTTCTGCCGCAGCCTGGCCGTGCTCCGCGAGTTGACCGTGCGTGGGCAGGATGCCGTCTCCTCCATTGGGGAGAAACTATCGGCCCATATCCTGGCTGCTCACCTTCGTACCCAAGGTACCCGGGCCCAGGCCATTGATGCCACCGAAATCATCGTGACCGACGACAACTTTGGAGCCGCCAACCCCTTGATGGCTGAGACGCGGGCGAGGGTCCGAGGAAGGCTGCTGCCCCTTTTGGAACAGGGCATTGTACCCATCCTCACAGGCTACATTGGAGCCACCGCCGAAGGAGTGACCACCACTCTAGGTCGGGGGGGCAGTGACTACACCGCGGCCATTGTCGGAGCCTGCCTGGACGCTGACGAGGTCTGGATCTGGACCGATGTGGACGGTATCCTGACCGCCGATCCGAACATCGTGCGGGAGGCGCGCCCCCTCCGGGAGTTGTCCTATGTAGAAGCAGCCGAACTGGCCTGTTTCGGAGCGGAGGTATTGCATCCCAAGACCATTAAGCCCCTGGAGGAGCGGGGCATCCCCCTGCGCATTGTCAACAGTTTCAATCCCACAGACCCCGGCACGCTCATCGTCAAAAAACCACAGCGGGCCCCTCGCCACGTGCAGGCCATTATTTCCACCAAGGGACTCAGCCTCATCAGCGTGGCCGGAAATGGCGACGCCTGGACACCAGAGGTGGCCGCCCGTGCCCTCTCCCGTCTGGCCCGCGAGGGAGTGGATGTCCTGATGTTCACCCAATCCTTCTCCGAACGCCAACTCAACCTGTTGGTGCGCCAGGGGGATATGGAACATGGGCTCAAGGCCCTGCAACGGGAGTTTCAAGGGGAGCTGGAACGAGGCGCCATCGCCCGGTTGGGTGTCCAGCATCCTGTGGCCACCATCTCTGTGGTGGGCGGGCCCGGGGAAGATGGCCTGGGCATTGTCCCTAAAACCTTCGCTGCCCTGGGCAAACATCAGACCAAGGTGATTTCCATCGCCCAGGCCTCTTTGGAGTACAACGTCTCTTTTGTGGTGACGGAGGACCAGGTGGACAGTACGGTGCGCCTCATTCACGAGGAACTGGGGCTGGGGAATTCTTGCACGCCCCAGTAGGATCGGACTTTGCACCCAGGAACAGGATTTGCCTTCCGGCACAGGCTTCAAACCGGGCCGGTTGTCTGGCGGAGAAGGCAAGCAAACGTCTCTCCGGGCTCGTGTTTAAGCCGAGAGGAGGCGCTATTCTAGAAAACCACCACTAAGGACACCAAGACATTAGGATATATTTTAAACAATCCTTCGTGGCCTTGGGCCTTTGTGGTAGGCTTACAGCAAAAGAAAGGATGGTATGGGCAAGAAATGGAGAGAAATATTATTGTGGCAGAAGCCACCGGTCGGTACATTGAAGACCTGCCGGTGGAAATCGTCGAGCGTAAAGGCATTGGACACCCTGACAGCCTGTGCGATGGCATTGCTGAGCGAGTATCCCTGGAATATTGCCGTTGGTGTGAAGAACACTTTGGGGTTTTGCTCCATCACAATTTTGACAAAGTGCAACTGGTGGCCGGCGATGTGGATGTCCATTTCGGCGGTGGGCACATCATCCGGCCCATCAAAATTCAGATTGCCGGACGGGGCACGCCCTCTTACAACGGCCGCCTGGTGCCCATGGATACCCTGGCCATTGAGGCTGCCCGGGCCCACCTGAGGGAGACCATGCGCTATCTGGACCCCGTGCAGCATGTCACAATCAATTGCTAC
>JBBIJG010000041.1:3650-5036 GCA_037446095.1 Caldilineae bacterium | reverse complement strand
GGGAGCCAGCGAGTTGGTCAGCACCGTGGAGCACGCCGAGGCCAACGACACCAGCTTTGGCGTTTCTCACTGGCCACGTTCCCTGTTGGAAAACAATGTCTATGAGACAGCCAACTACATCAACTTCACCCTGATTGACCAGTTCCCCATCGGAGAAGACATCAAAGTCATGGGTTGCCGACGCAACGGAGAAGTCACTCTGACCATCTCCATCCCCTTTATTGCCACTCGCATCCACGATGCCGATGAATATCTGGAGATCAAAGGGGCCGTGCAGGCCGCTATCCAGGAGTTCAGCGAGAGGCTGGACCATCGTCCGGTAAAAGTTTACGTCAACACAGCGGATAAAGCCAAACGGGGCGACTTCTATCTGACCCTCACCGGAACTTCGGCTGAGTGTGGCGACGATGGAGCTGTGGGGCGAGGCAACCGCGTGAATGGATTGATCGCTCCCTTCCGCTCGGCCAGCTTTGAGGCCGCCTGTGGCAAGAACCCCATTTCCCATGTGGGCAAGGTCTACAATGTTCTGGCTTTCCTGGCTGCCCGCGACATCGTGGAGAGAGTGCCTAACGTCAAGGAGGCCGTTGTCTACATCCTCTCCCAAATCGGTCACCCCTTGGACCAACCCCTGGTGGCCAGCGCCCTGGTGCGGACGGTGAGCGGCCCATTGACCACCGCCATCCAGCATGATGTACACGAGGTGTTGGACGAGCGCCTGGCCAACGTGTCCGAGACCTGTGCCATGATCAGAAGGAGAGAAATCGCTCTCTTTTAGCCCATAGCCTGGCTCATGAGGCCTAGCCAGGGTCGAGCAGGCCCCGCCGGAGCGGTTGTGCCGTCGGGGGCCTGCTCTTCTTTTTGGGACCAAGGCCGGCCTTGCTTATTACGGCAAGATGATGTACAATGAGCTAAAATTCTGTTGAGGAGTGTGAAGATGCAACCGGCAAAACGTCTCTCCAGTCTGCCCCCTTATCTCTTCGCCAAGTTGGACCAGCGCCTCGCTGAACTGCGGGCCCGGGGAGTGGATGTCATCCGTCTGGACATTGGCAGCCCCGACATGCCGCCTAGCGATGAGATCATTGAGGCTCTGGCCCGTGCAGCTCGCCGCCCAGACGGCCACGGCTACCCCGGCTACTACGGCTTGCCTCAGTTGCGCCGCGCCATAGCTGATTACTACGTCCGCCGCTTTGGCGTGGAGCTGGACCCTGAGGGTGAGGTGCTGGCCCTGATCGGCTCTAAAGAAGGGCTGGCCAACCTTTCCCTGGCTTTCCTTGACCCCGGCGATGCGGCCCTGGTCCCTGACCCGGCCTATCCCACCTATGAACTGGGCGCTTACCTGGCCGGGGGAACCGTCTACCATCTCCCTCTCCTGGCCGAACGAGACTT
>JBBIJG010000041.1:1148-3609 GCA_037446095.1 Caldilineae bacterium | reverse complement strand
ATACCTGTTGAGGTCGTGCGGAAAGCCAAACTGCTCTGGCTGAATTACCCCAACAATCCCACCGTTGCGGTGGCTTCCCTGGAGTTCTTCGCCGAGGCGGTGGCGTTTGCCCGAGAACACGACCTGCTCTTGTGCCATGACGCTCCCTACTGTGACATCACCTACGAAGGCTACCGGCCACCCAGCCTGCTGCAGGTGGAAGGGGCCAAAGAAGTCGCCATAGAATTCAATTCCCTCTCCAAGACCTACAATATGGCCGGCTGGCGCATTGGGATGGTGGTCGGCAATCGGGCAGCCGTCAAAGCCCTGGCCCAGGTGAAGACCAACGTGGACTCGGGGGTCTTCACCGCCATCCAGGAGGCGGCAGTGGTGGCCCTGACGGGCGACCAGACCTGGCTGGAAAGCCGCAACGCCATCTACCAGGAGCGGCGGGACATCATTCTGGAGGGTCTGGCGGCCGTGGGGATCAAGGCTCGCAAGCCGCTGGCCACCCTCTACGTCTGGGCTGAGGTACCCGAGGGCTACACCTCGGCCGAGTTCGCTGATAAACTGCTGGCTGAGAAAGGGGTCTCTTTCACCCCAGGCTCGGCCTACGGAAAATATGGTGAGGGATACCTGCGCGTCTCGGTAGGCATGGCGACGCCGCGCGTGCGGGAAGCGATGGAACGCCTGAAGGAGTTCAAGTTTTAGGCCGGATCCGAGGAGGAGTTGGGGAACACGGACAGAATCGCGATTGTGGCGATATTTTTCGGAGCGTGAATGGACAAAACACAGGCTGTTTCTGGGTGGCAGTTAAAGGTTGGGGGTGGGACCTTCGGACTCATAGATTTGATGCTGCTGGCGATGGTTTTCATCTGGGGTATCAACTATTCCATCGTTAAAGCGGCCCTGGCTGAAATGACGCCCCTGAGCTTTAACAGCCTTCGTTTCCTCCTGGCTTCTGCTTTAACCCTGCTTTTGCTCAAGGCCGTCGAAAGGAATGTGCGCTTCGCCAGAGGGGACTGGTGGCGTTTGCTGGGCCTGGGTTTGATCGGCAATACCTGTTATCAATTGCTTTTCATCAACGGCATTGCTCGCACCACCGCCGGCAACTCGGCCCTTCTCCTGGCCACCACGCCCATTTTTATTTCTCTCATCGGCACGGCTTTCGGCACCGAGCGGATGGGGAAATGGACCTGGGTGGGTGTCTTTTTCTCCTTCGCGGGCATCTTGATGGTCATCGTCGGCTCAGGCAAGGAGCTGGACCTGACGAGAGAGACCCTTGAAGGGGATGTGTTGATCCTGGTTGGTGCCGCCGTGTGGTCGCTCTACACCGTACTTTCCAAGCCGATGCTGGCCCGTTACTCTGCCCTCAAGCTGACAGCCCTGGCCATGGCCACCGGGACGCCTTTCATTGTGCTTTTTTCTATCCCTCAGTTGCTGGCTCAGGATTGGGCTACCGTCTCCTGGCAGGGCTGGCTGGCTTTGCTTTTCTCTGGAAGCCTGGCTATTGCTCTGGCTTATGTCATTTGGAACTTGGGAGTCAGCCGAGTCGGCGGCGCACGGACGGCCGTCTACTCCAACCTCTCTCCGGTCATTGCCGCTGTCTTTGCTTGGCTCACCCTGGGCGAGGCCATCACCGCCTTCATGGTCGTGGGGGCAGCGCTGATCTTCCTGGGCATCTACCTGACCCGTAAATCGGCCCAATGCCATGAGACCCGTCTCTGAGAGGTAGGGCGCTGCCGGTGTGTGCCGGGATCCGAAAGATGATCAACTCCTGGATGCCGCCATCAGTGGCGGCGCCCGATACATTGTGTCGGGCGATAAAGACTTGCAAGCGCTGGACACTTATCAGCGGGTAAAGGTCCTATCACCTCGCGAGTTCGACGATTTCTTTTGAGCACATGGCGCAGACCTTTCGATTCTCCGCTGACGGCTTGGAAGAGAGGGGAACGTTCCAGCCTCTCGTCTCTTCTATTTCTACCCTTGCTGTGCGGGAAAAGGTGAAGACTACAGGTCAGAAGTCAACTGATGCCGTGGGGGACAATACTAGACCTCGTCTGACCAGCCTGATTTGGATCGCACTCCTCGCTGTCTTCCTGTCCAGTTGCGCGCCGCCACACCCCAGCCCGACTTCCGTCGCCTCTCTGGCTGCGCTGGTCGCCACGCCGACGTTGACACCGACGGCTGAGCCTGTCCCCAGCGCCACTCCTCCGCCTCATTGGCCAACAGCGGAGCCCACGGAAGTGCCTGCCTCGCCCTCTCCACCTGCTCCACCAGCCGCCACACCGACTGGCACACCGACTTCCACGCCCCTGCCCCCCTCGCCAACAGCGGCCCCCACTCCCACCGTGCCTGCTTTCCATACCTGGACACGATTGGCCTTTGCTGGTCAGGCGGTGCACACCCTGACCCTCCACCCCACCCAGAAGCAGGTCATCTACGCCGGGCTGGGGCCGGACCTGCAACGGAGCACCGACGG
>JBBIJG010000041.1:0-1109 GCA_037446095.1 Caldilineae bacterium | reverse complement strand
GGCTGCCGACGCCGCCCTGCGCTGAGGTAGGCGCGTGGCAGGTGACCGTCAACCCCGCCCACCCGGAGGAGCTCTACGCCTACTTTCCTGGTCAGTCCCCCTGGCTTTTCCAGGATTGTCCGGCCGTGTTGGCCCGTTCCGACGACGACGGCAGTCACTGGACGCCCCCGACGTTGCCGAAACTGCCCTGGCCCTGGAGGGCGATGGGCGATGGGCTAGGCGAACTGGCTCCCCAGGCCCTCTCGCTTCACCTCCACCCTCGGACCGGCGATTTGTATCTGTGGGAGTACCTTCAGACAGACCCTCGCAGTGGCGGGGCGGAGGCCTTGTTGAAATCGGTGGACAAAGGCCAGAGCTGGGAGGAGCTTCCCATGCCTCCCAACTATGGCACTTTCCCCAACCATCGCTTCTTTGGCTTTTACGGGGAGGGAGACGAGGCCGTCCTTTACGGCACCACCCAGGACGTCTACTACATGGACAGCGGCATGAACCCCATTTACCTCTATCGTTCTGTGGATGGAGCCGCCCCTTGGGAACAGGTCTCACTGCCTGAAAGCCTGCGGGCTTATGCTCCCCTGCCCGGTACTGCCGGGCTTTATGCAGCCGTGGCCTCTTACACAGACTGGCAGAACGGCGTCCTGGAGCTGTACCGGGTGGCCGACCGGGAGGGAGAGAGAATAGGTCGGCTGCCCCGCCTGGGCCACGTCTTTCCCGATGGCATCCTGCGTGTTGACCCAGGGAACGAGGCCGTGCTGGTCTGGACGGACCGCCCCCCGGAGTCATTGAGCGAGGCGCCGATAGAGGCTATTCACATCAGCCAGGATGGCGGCCGGACCTGGCGGCCGCTGGATCTGCCCCGGCCCTTGATGGTCAATGACCTGGCTGTGCAGCGTTCTACGACCAGCGATGGCGCTGTCATCTACCTGGCTTCCGAGGACGGCCTGTGGGCCTGCGCAGCAGGCCGGAGGGCTGGAGGCCCAGTCGGCGCGGCCGGAGCTGTGGGTCCACCGCCTGCGCGTGGCCTGTGAGATCGCCGAGGCCGCTTGGCGAGCGGGAAGAGTGTGGTCAGTGACCGGGACAGGCCGCAGGACCTTTGCAAAGTCCATGGC
>JBBIJG010000040.1:4212-10415 GCA_037446095.1 Caldilineae bacterium | reverse complement strand
ACCATAGCGCGGCTTGCTTTCTCCCGGCAACCGCCTGTGGAGGCGTTGGATCCCGGCGATAGCTGTGACCTCCTAGACGGCTGGATGAAAGCTCTAGATGACGAGTATGAGAAAACCTTAGCCCAGGTGAGCGACAAAGACGCCATGCCCGTTTTCATCCTGGGTAACGAGCCCAACCTGGACTGGGGGCTCACGGGCAAGCAATACGCCCACGCCTACAATTGTTATTACTGGCGATGGCGCTGGGAAGAGAAACGCCCGCACGCGCTATATGCTGCCGGACCTGGAGGAGGAGGGGTACAGGATAAAGAGCAATTCTACAATGAGATGTTCAGCGTAGACGGTGGCATCGTCCGGGCCGATGGGTTTGCCCTTCACGCCTATGGTTATAACTCTGTAAACGATTCTGACGGCAATGGCTTCCGGGGCTGGTACGAAGATGAGCTCGGTAAGATGACCAAAACCCGAATCTCAAGGGCACTACGGTGATGATCACCGAGTATAATCCGGGCGTCCCGGCGGTCCGTGCAACTCCCTTTCCCCCGCCCAACAATGACTGGGCCAACTGGTTCAACACCACCTACGGGTGGGTTCATAGCCAGAGACCACAGATCCGGGCTTTGCTTTACTTCGTGGACAATGAAGACGCGGATCGGGGCAGGGAAAACCAGCAGGCCGATTGGTGGAACGCCTCGCTGCGCGCTCATGAAACCTGGCGGGACTGCTGGCTGGCCGCGCCCAATGCCCGGTCGAGCCTGTCCGTCAACATCGCCGGTTTGCAAGCAACGCCCCTCCAGGGGGACATCGGGGGAGTGATCAGCGGCACTCTGGGATATTTTGGCTACGACCTGACCTACAGGGTGACCGAGGACCTGGAAGTGCCCGCCGGGACCACCCTGACCATCGCCCCTGGCACCAGGCTGGTCTTTGCCCCGGGCCGGCGACTGGTGGTGGCCGGGCAACTGCTGGCCGAGGGCAACTCTGTCTTTCCGGTTTACTTCTTCAGTGAGGACGAGGCCGGCTGGGGCGGGATCGAATTCCGGCCCTCGGCGGCAGGCAGCCGCTGCCAGGCCTGCTACCTGCAAAACGTCGAGACCGGGGGCACTGCGCTGCGCATCGAGGCGCCCATCAGTTTCCGCTATGGCCTGATCCGCTATGTGCCCGGGGGGACAGCCATCTCGGCCACTGTGCCCATCACCCTCTCCAACCTCATCGTGGACTTTGCCGGAACCGGCATCCGCCTGAGTGGAGATGAGGCCGCCGCCAGCCGCATCACTCACCTCACCCTGGCCCTTTGCCAGGACGGGGTGGTGAACGCCGGTCAGACCTTGTACCTGGACAACTCCATCTTGGTCCATTGCGGTACGGCCATCTCCACCCAGGGGACGGGCTCCACGGAGATAGCCTACTCGCTCCTGTACGCCAACGGGCAGGATTACGCCACCGGGCCCGACGCCCACCTTACCCTGGGAGAGGGACTGCTCAGCGCCGATCCGGCCTTCATCAGCTTTCCTGACAATCTGCGGTTGCAACCGGACTCTCCGGCAGTGAACGCGGCCGATCCGAAGGCGGATTACAGTCAGGAACTGGGTTACACCGGTGGCCGGGCCGACATGGGGGCCTACGGCAACACGATAGACGCTCCGGAGCGGCCGCCGCTCGACCAGATGGCCGTCAGCCTCCAGGCTACACCTACGGCACTGAGTGGAGCGCCCGGAACGGTGGTCACCTATACCGTGACGGTGAGAAACAGCGGGACGGTAACGGACAGCTACGTGTTGGGAGTAGAGAGGGAGAGCTTCCTGGCCAGGGTCGCCGAGGGCAGGAACTACTATGGCCGGTACTTTCCGGCTGTGCCGCCCCAGGCTGAGGTCACCCTTCCGGTATGGGTGGAGATTCCGCCGGACGCGGCCCCGGGCGCGCAAGACACGACGATGGTCAGGGTGTCCGGCGTGTACGTGGCCCGGGCCGAGCTCTGGTTGACGACGACCGTCGAGCTGCCGCCGACGCCCACACCAACGCCCACGGCTGTGCCCGACGATGCGCCTAACTCCATGGCTGAGATCACAGAGACCAGCCCCAACGGAGCCAAGATCGAGCGCTACATCAACCCCAGCGGTGACGAGGACTGGTTCCGTTTCGAGTTGACCGAGAGGTCGAACATCAACGTCCAGTTGACCAGCCTGCCGGCCGATTACGACTTGTACCTGTACGACGCCGACGGGCTGTTGCTGGAAGCCTCCGAGCGGCGGGGGGGCGGGAGGAGCGCATCATCCGCAAGGATCAGCCGGCGGGGTACTACTACGTGCGGGTGACAGGCTACGACGGGGTCTGGGACGCCGACAACAGTTACCTGTTGCGGTTCAAGGTCAACTGAAGGATGGAGAATGGAGAGTGGAGGAATGAAGGGCGTCAGGTGAGGTGGAGGGCGGTGGCCCCTGGCCTAGGAGTATGCCTGCTGGCACTGTTGCTGGCGGCCGGCTGCGGCCCGGCCACGGCGCGGCCTTCTCCCCCCAGAGAGGGGACAGCGACGGAAGTCGTCACGCCGACGACGGCGGTCACACCAACCTGGACACCTACCCCCACCCCCACAGATGACGACCCTGGAAGGGGTAACGCTGGTGAGCTTGCTGGTATCAAGTACACTCTATCAAAAGCAACGAAACTTGAGGTGTCTATGTTCATTCGTGGTTTGGTTAAAGGTCTATCGGTCACTCTGAAGCATTTTGTCCAGACTTACCTGGGGCATACGGGCATCCGAAACGGGCAGCGGCCTGATCCCACCCTGGGAGGGCTGTTCACGGTGCAGTACCCTGACGAGAAGCTGCCCATGTTCCCCCGCTTCCGGGGAGCCTTGATGCACCTGCGGGACGCCGAAACTGGCGAACCCAATTGCACAGCCTGCGGCCTGTGCGTCCGCGCCTGTCCGCAGCAGTGCATCGAAGTGGAAGGCGAAGGCAAGGGCAAGGAGCGCAAGGTCACCGCCTATCGCTACGACTTGGCCCGTTGCATCTTCTGCCGTCTGTGTGTAGAGTCTTGCAACTTCAACGCCATCGAGCTGAGCCAGGAGTACGAGCTGGCCACCTACTTCCGAGATATGGTCTGGGACCTGGAGAAGCTGCTGGCCTTAGGCGACAAGTACGGCGTCCACGAGACAGGGAAGGCGTGGTAGTTTAGAGCAGAGTCGTTCTAACGTGTGTAGGAGATTAGCTTATGATTGTCACGGACCGAGGGGCTGCTAACAACTCAAGCCTCCCCAGAACGGCACGGGAATAGGAGGGGGCCAATGGAATTGAAAATCAGCGACAGGCAAGCCAAAGAACTGCTCAAGGAAGTACTGATTGAACTGATGGAAGAGAAGCATGACCTGTTCTTTGAAATTCTGCTAGAAGCCATCGAGGAAATCGGTTTGGCGAATGCGATACGGGAAGGTCGGCAAGACGAGTTTGTCAGCGCGGATCGGATTCTAGCCATCTTAGAGGGTCAGGCGTGAAGGTCTCTTTTGAGGCGAGCTTTGCCAGAGACTTGAAGCGGATCAAAGACAAGGAACTCCTCGCGCGCGTCAAACAGATCATAGAAGAGGTCAAAGCCGCTACCGAGCTAAGCGGCATAAAGAACCTGGGTAAGATGCGGGGTTATGTGACTTTCTACCGCATCCGGTTGGGCGATTATCGGATCGGGATAGAAGCGTCTGAGAACGAAGTTATTTTCGTCAGAATACTGCATCGAAAAGACATTTACAGATACTTTCCGTGAAACGGGCTTGTTTGAGTTCACCAGCCCGAACTGCAATGCTTAGGAGTAGATATGGTACAGACCGCCGTCTTTATCATTTGCAGCCTGGTAACCCTGGGCGCGGCCCTAGCCGTGGTGACTAGCAGGAATCTCTTCCACAGCGCCCTGTTTCTGGTGCTGTCCTTTGTGGGCGTGGCTGCCCTCTACGTGCTCCTGGAAGCACCCTTCCTAGCCGCCGTGCAAGTCCTGGTCTACGTGGGAGCGATCGCTATCCTCATCGTCTTTGCCATTATGCTCACCCGCCGTCTGATGGCCAAAGACCTGGTGCAGCGCAACGCCCAGTGGGGCTGGTCGGCCCTGGCTGCCGTGCTGTTCTTCGTGGCCTTGGGCCTGATTTTGCTCCGGGTGAATTGGCCGGTGGTGGAGGCCGCTGTCTCCAAGGAGAGCATCAGCATGTTGGGCCAGGACCTGATGAACACGTATCTGGTGCCTTTCGAGGTAGCTTCGGTGCTGCTCCTGGTGGCGCTGGTGGGCTCAATTATCATCGCCCGGGAGAGGGAGTAGCTGGTTGGCGGAAGCGAGGCTGCGGGTAGCCAGGGAATTTCTGGCGGATGCCAAATTGTGCCTGGACAATGGCCGGTTTCGCTCGGCTGCGTCCAGGGCATACTACGGAGCTTTTCATGCTTGTGTGGCTTTGTTTGAGCATTATGGTTATCAGCCCAGCCACTTTCTCGGACGGGATAAACGCCCCGCCCGACGGTGGGAGCACGGTATCGTCAGGAAGTATTTCCCTATTGAGTTTGTGCACAAACGAAAGCCGGTTGACTGGCAACTGGGAATTGGGTTGAGCTCTCTCTACGAATCGAGAAGCCAAAGCGGATTACAGGGTGGATATGAGGATCAGCGAAACAATGGCTCGTAGTAGCTTCGAGAAAGCGCAGCGGTTGGTCCAAGTAGTTGAAGGGAGCGTGGTCTGATGGTAGAGCAGCCAGTAACGAGAGAATGGACCTTGGGAGATGTTGCAAAGAGGATCATCGCTGAACTCCAGGAGCGATTTCCCACCGCAGAATTCCTGCTCAACGATGAGGTGTATGGAGATGAAGATCTCTACATTGATATTTACGTTGATGAGGATGAGCTTCTTGATCTCGACAGATTTGCCAATGAATTGGCCTACCGCTATTGGGAGAAAACAGGTTACGATATCTTGCCCATGGTCGCCTCAAGGGAATGTTATCCCATTAAAGAATAAAACGAGGAGAGCAGTCATTCTATGGTGCCTTTGTATTGGTATCTGATTGTCGCGGCCGCGCTTTTTTGCATCGGCCTGTATGGGGTGTTGTCCCGCCGCAATGCCATCGGCATATTGATGGGCATTGAGTTGATGCTCAACGCCGTCAACATCAACCTGGTGGCCTTCTGGCGTTACATCACACCGGCGGCCTCCACCGGCCAGGTTTTTGCCATCTTTGCCTTTACGGTGGCCGCCGCCGAGGCTGCTGTGGGCCTGGCGCTCATCATCGCCATCTATCGCAGCCGCGAGACCGTCATCGTGGAAGACATCAACCTGATGAAATGGTAATAGATGTTGGACACAGATTCACACAGATTTCATAGATTAAAAATCTGTGCGGATCAGTGAAAATCAGTGTCCCCATTTGATTTATCGGCCTGAGGCTTCGCTAAATTAGAGATTCGAGAGAGGTAGCTTATGCACGAATCATTTCCTGGCGTCTTTAAACTGACCTGGTTGATCCCCCTCTTCCCTTTGCTGTCCTTCGCCCTGATCATCCTCTTCTTTAACCGCTGGAAGAGGGTCAGCCACTGGATTGCCATTGGGTCTATTGGGCTGTCCTTCCTTGTCGCCCAACTGATCTTCTGGACGGCCATTGGCATCCATACCTTGGGGGAAGAACCTTTCCACGCTGCGTTCCCCTGGCTTCCCGTAGGCGAAGAGTGGTTCACTATGGGCGTCCTGCTGGACCCTCTGTCGGTGGCCACGCTGTTTATGGTGCCCCTGGTTTGTCTGATGATTTTCATCTATTCGGTGGGCTACATGCATGGCGACCCCCGCTACTCCCGCTTTTTCGCCTACATCTCCCTCTTTGCCTGCGGGATGCTGGGCCTGGTGGTGGCCGATAACCTGCTGATGCTGTTCATCTTCTGGGAGATCATGGGCCTTTGCTCTTACCTTTTGATCGGCTTCTGGTTCGACAAAAACTATCCCGATCCCAAGCGGATCACTCCCCGGCAGGCCGGCATGAAGGCTTTTATCACCACCCGCATCGGCGATGTGATCATGTTCGTAGGGATGCTCTATCTCTACGCCCAGACAGGGCACCTGGCCTACGAGCACATTTTTGCCCCTGAAACCCTCCATGCCCTGGCCACAACTCCCGTGACCCTGCCCCTGGTGGGGACGCTGCCGGTGGCGACGGTCATCGCCATTCTGATCTTTGGCGGGGCGG
>JBBIJG010000040.1:0-4202 GCA_037446095.1 Caldilineae bacterium | reverse complement strand
CAGTGGGCAAATCGTCCCAGTTCCCCCTGCACGTCTGGCTGCCCGACGCTATGGAAGGCCCCACCCCCGTCAGCGCCCTGATCCACGCTGCGACCATGGTGTCGGCTGGCGTCTTCATGGTGGCCCGTATGTTCCCTATCTTTGCCGCTGTGGAGCACGGGCCGCAACTGACAGTGGTGGCCTTTATCGGCACGTTCACCGCCATCTTTGCGGCGACCATTGCCGTAGCCCAGAACGACATCAAGCGGGTGCTGGCCTACTCCACCATCAGCCAGTTGGGTTACATGATCGCCGCCCTGGGTATCGGGGCCTACATCGCCGGGGTTTTCCACCTGCTGACCCACGCCTTCTTCAAGGCCCTCCTGTTCTTGGGCTCTGGCTCGGTCATCCACGGCATGGAGCACGCCCACCACCAGTTGGCCCACCACGGCGAGCATGGCCACGCTGAGCCCTTCGACCCCAATGACATGACCAGCATGGGTGGCCTGCTGAAGAGGATGCCCCTCACCGCCTGGACCTTTATCATCGGCGGCCTGGCTCTATCCGGTTTCCCCATCTTCACCGCCGGCTTTTGGTCCAAGGACGAGATCCTGGCCGACGCCTGGACTCACGGCCATACGGTGGTCTTTTGGACGCTGGCGGTGGCCGCGCTGCTGACCGCTTTCTACACCGGGCGGCAGATTTGCATGACCTTTTTAGGCGAACCCCGAACCAAGGCGGCCGAGCATGCGCCGGAGAGCGTGGCCTGGATCACGATTCCCCTGGCCATCCTGGCCGTCTTTGCCGTGGTCGGTGGCTGGGTCGGCATCCCTGAGGACTTTCCCCTGCTAGGTGGTATTTTGCACAACCCCTTCCATCACTTTATCAGCAGCCTGGCCGAGGCCTTGCACATCGAGGCCGAGGCGGTGCCCTTTAACCCCTTCCCGATGACTGTTTCCTTTGTGGTGGCCCTGGGTGGCCTTTTCCTGGGCTGGCTCGTCTACGGGCTGAAGCCCATGAAGGCCGGAGAGCCTGATCCGCTGGTGAAAGCCCTGGGACCGATCCATACCCTGCTCCGCAACAAGTACTACATTGACGAGATTTACATGGCCGTCTTTGTGCGCCCTACGGTGTGGCTCGCCAACCACGTTTACGACTGGATTGACAAAGGCACCATTGACGGGACGCTGCACGCCATTGCCAAGGGAGCCTTCTCCATCGCCCTGGGCAATCGCTGGTTCGATAAGAATGTGGTGGACGGGGCAGTGAACCTGGTGGGCAACAGTGTCACCTGGACCGGACGGGCCGTTCGCCCCCTCCAGACCGGCCGGGTGCAGAACTACCTGCTGGTGGCCTTGATCGCCGTGCTCGCCCTGTTGGCGCTGTATCTGGTGGTGTACTGATGATGGACGCGGTGATCAAGAGTAAACTGGAGGCAGCAGATAAATTTGTAGCCCAATTGGTGGCCAGTCCGGCCGGGAAATATATCGCCAAGGTGATCCTGCATGGCAGTGTGGCGGAGGGAGCGGCTCGCCCGGAAAGCGATGTGGATTTGCTGGTCTTTTACCTCGGAGAGCCAGGCATCGTGGCCGATTTCTGCGATGAGATTAGCTTTGAGACACTGATGGAGACGACCGAAATCGTTGAGCCGCTTGTCTTTTCCTGGAACGATTACCGCTATCCACCTTCTTACTTTGTATACCATGCCCTGTGGCGTGGCAAGGAAGTGTATTCGATGGATAAAGACCAACTGAAGCAGCAAGAGGTCAAGGACCTTTACGAATTAGCCCTTGACTATCTGGAAGCGGCTAAAGTCTCTCTGTCTGAAGGGCGTTATCGGATCGCCATAGACACAGCTTATAACGCGGCCGAGTTGGCGGCGAAAGGATTTATCTTCTTGCTCCTCGATGATTTGCCCTCGACCCATCGAGGGGTAATCACTCAGTTTGGGGAGTTGTATATCAAAAGTGGGCGGTTGCCCAGGGAATTGGGACGGGGATTGAGACAAGGATTGCAGCAGCGCAATCTGGCTCGCTACGTCTACCGGGCTCAAATTGGGGCCGACGAGGCTAAAGAAGTGATTCGACTGGCCGAACAGTTGCTGCCAGCTCTGGCCAAGGAAATTGAACAGACCGAGGAGAGAAAATAGATGAATTTTCCAATCCTGAGCCTTATCACTTTTATTCCTATTTTAGGATCGGTTATCGTTCTATTCATCCCGGAGGAGAAAGAGAAGGCCATCAAGTGGACGGCTTTCCTCATCAGCCTGATCCCTTTAGTCCTGTCCATCATTGTCTGGGTGAACTACGATCCGGCCCGGCCGGGCATGCAGTTTGAGGAGGACTATGCCTGGTTCACGGTGATCCATTCCCGCTATCACCTGGGTGTGGACGGCATCAGCGTGCCCATGGTCCTGCTGACAGCCCTGCTGACCCCGGCGGCGTTGCTCTGTTCCTTCAGCATCAAGGAGCACGTCAAAGCCTATTTCGCCCTCTTCCTGATGCTGGAAATGGGCATGTTTGGCGTCTTTGTCGCCCTCGATTTCGTCATCTTCTACATTTTCTGGGAGATCGGCTTGGTGCCCATGTATTTCCTGATCAACATCTGGGGAGGGGAGAACCGCCGCTATGCCTCTTTCAAGTTCTTTGTCTACACCCTGGCGGGCAGTGTAGCCATGCTGCTGGCCATTCAGCTCATCTGGTGGGCCACGGGCGGCTTTGAGAGCGGCACCTTCGACATCGTAGCCCTGACCAAGGCCAGTCCTTTCCTGGGCGAGGGGCGTGCCCTGTGGTTCATTGACAACGCCACCATGCGTGCCCTGGCCTTCTTCGCCTTCTCTCTGGCCTTTGCCATCAAGGTGCCGGTCTGGCCTTTCCACACCTGGCTGCCCGACGCCCACACCGAGGCCCCCACCGCCGGCTCGATGCTCCTGGCGGGGGTGCTCCTCAAGTTGGGGGCCTACGGTTTCCTGCGCATCGTGCTGGGCATCTTCCCCGACATGGCTCAGCGGTACGCCCTCTTGATCGCCGTCCTGGCTTTTCTGGGGGTGGTGCTGGGTTCGCTGGCGGCTATGGCCCAGAAGGACTTTAAGCGGCTGGTAGCCTATTCCTCCGTCAACCACATGGCCTTTGTTGTCTTGGGTATTGCCACCATCGCCATTGCCCATGCGCCGCTGGAGAGCCGGGTGATGGCCTTCAACGGGGCGGTCTTGCAGATGTTCAACCATGGCATCACGGCGGCGGCCATGTTCTTCCTGGTCGGTGTCATCTACGAGCGCGCCCACACCCGCAACCTGGAGGACTTTGGCGGGCTGGGTGTAGTAGTGCCAGCTTACGGCGGCATCCTGCTCTTCTGCACTCTGTCCTCGTTGGGGCTGCCGGGCCTGAACGGTTTCGTCAGCGAGTTCATGCTCTTCCGAGGGGCCTTCCCCGTCTTCACGGTCTTTACCGTTCTGTCTACCCTGGGATTGGTCGTCACGGCGGCCTACCTGTTGTGGATGATCCAGCGGGTATTGCTGGGGCCGCTCAACCCCCGTTGGGCCGGGTTGCCAGAGATCAACCTGCGCGAGGTGGTGGCCGTAGCCCCGCTCATGGTCCTGATGCTGGTCATCGGGGTCTATCCGTCCTGGATTTTGAACGTCATCAACCAAACGGTTTTGCATCTGATCGGCTGACAGCGCATCGCCTGGAAGTATCTACCTCACCTATCCCCACCCTGGCCCTCCCCTTCCCTCTCCGTTGCGGAGAGGGAAAGGGAGAGTGCGGGAGGGGTCAGGAGAGGTCAATCAGCAATCAAGTGAGGGACAGTTTTATGAACCTGCCATTCCTGAGTATCATCCTTTTTTCTCCCATAATCGGGGCTCTGGTCATTATGGCCCTGCCCGAAAAGAAGACTTTGACCATCAAGCTGGTGGCCACAACGGCAGCCTTTATCTCACTGGTCTGCTCCATCTACATCTATTTCGCCTATGACATGGCCAAAGGAGGCTTCCAGTTCAAGGAATACGTGAGCTGGATACCCAGCCTGGGCATTTCCTATCACATGGCGGTGGATGGGATCAGCTTGCCCATGTTGCTTCTCACCGGATTCGTTATCTTTACCGGCTGCCTGGTCTCGTGGGCCATACCGCGCACCAAAGAATTCTTTGCCCTGATGATGCTGCTGGTGTCGGGTGTTTTCGGCGTCTTTATGACCATGGACATGTTTCTGCTCTTCCTCTTCTA
>JBBIJG010000039.1:9616-10468 GCA_037446095.1 Caldilineae bacterium | reverse complement strand
TGGGCAATACCACCCGGCGCGTGAACGCACCCCGGAAGGAGGGAAGCAGCGTGGCCTGGGCTTCCTCCTCCACCAGCCTGAACCCTTTGGCTAGGACAAGCGCGCTGGTGACGCGTACGATGACCGGCAGGCCCATCTCCTCTGAGAGTTGGAACGCCTGACGCATGGTTGCCTGGGCCTCGGAGACTGTGGTGGGTTCGAGCAGAGGGAGTTCGGTGGCCAGGGCCAGGGCCCGGCTGTCCTGCTCGTTCTGCGAGCCCCAGCCGCCGGGGTCGTCGCCGACAAGGATGACCAATCCGGCGCCGCAACCCGAGAGATTGAAAGCCATCAGTGGGTCGAGAGCGATGTTGAGCCCCACGCTTTTCACACCCAGGAGCGAGCGCATCCCACCGACCGAAGCACCAAAGGCCATCTCGATAGCGACCTTTTCGTTGCTGGTCCACTCGACCTGGACCTCGTCGGGGGAGGTCAGTTTCAAGATATGGTTGACAACGGCCGTGGCCGGTGTGCCCGGATAGCCGGTCACCAACGAGACCCCGGCCTCGATAGCACCGCGGGCCAGGGCGTAGGCACCGGAGACGGGTTCGGTCATGTTGGCACCTCCAAGTCTCATCCTCTTCCTGGCAATGAACTTTCGGCATTGACCTCTCGCATCTCAGGCATCCGATACCTCCTGTCCCTCCGAAGCAACCGCCTTGGGCTTTGGGACGCGGCCCAATTCCAGGCCGGTGCCCTCCCAGGCCTGGATGAGCCCGCGCAACACCCGGAAGAGTAGCCAGGTCAAGACAAAAGTCACGACAAAGAGAGCCGTCAGGCCGACCAGTTGGGCGTAGAGCTGATTGGGCCAGTCGG
>JBBIJG010000039.1:279-9595 GCA_037446095.1 Caldilineae bacterium | reverse complement strand
CCCGAGCGGTGAAATAGCCAGAGACCCCCTGCCCCAGAACACCCAGGTATTCTGTGGTGCCGATGTCATTCCAGCCGGCACCGTACCTCCCGTCGGCGAACAGTCCCAGGGCCAGCAGCCCCAGCATCCCTCCTAGGCCGTGCACAGAGACGGCCGCCGTGGGGTCGTCGAGGCGCAGGAGATGGTCCAGGAGGTAGATGCACAGCGGTAGAAAGAGGCCGGCCACCGCTCCCGTAAACAGGGCGGCCCAGGGCGGCACAAAGGGGACGGCGCCACTGACAGAGACCAGGCCGATGGCCAGGCCCCGCGTGGCCATCAGGACGTCCGCCCGGCCCGTAGTGAACCAACTATAGAGGGTGGCGACCAGGGTCCCTCCGGCGGCGGCCAGGAGCAGATTGATGGCGACAACAACGGGTGAGAAATCGGCTACGGTGTGGAGAGGGTTGGCCAGGGCCCAGCCAATCCAGCCGACGACCAGAAGCAGCGAACCCAGGATGGCCAGGAGGGGTAAATGGACGGGTGGCATCTGGGCCGGCACCCTTTGAGAGGGCGGAACAGACAGAGCACGGGCAGACAGAGGGGAGACACCCTCTGGCGAGGGGCGTTCCTCTTGCGGCTTGCGCAGCTTAAAAACCAGGATGCCGGCCAGGGCTGCGGTCCCGCCGACCAGGTTCACCAAGCCGGCTCCGGCAAAGTCAATGAAGCCGTGGCCCAAACCCAGACTGGAGCCCAGGTGGGCCAGCCAGCCACCGCCCCAAACCCAGTTGCCCAGAGTGGGGTAGACGAGGGCCGAGAGGAGCAGCGTGCCCAGCACGATGACCAGGGCCTTGACCCGCTTCCTCAAAGAGAGAGCAGGAATTAACACCACGGTGGACACCAGGGCTAACTGGGAGAAAAAGAGAGCGTAGGCAGCCGGGTTGTCTGCTTCTCCACCCAGGAAGAAGCCGTGCAGACCCACCATCCCCCAACCCGGCCCCCAACTGACGTCCAGAAAGGACCATTCCCAGATCAGGTTTTCCACGCCTGGCCACTTGGAGAACAGGCCAATGCCCCCGAACTGAAAAGCAAAGCCGCAGGTAAAATAGCCCAGAATTCCCAGACCGATAGCGGCCAGACTGGTCAGGGCGACATCAGCGGCTCTATCCTCTGAGGTCGCTCCACTGGCCAGCAGTGTCACTCCAACCGGCACCAGAAAAGCCAGACAGCCGGCCAGGATCAGCCAGAAGGTGCTTTCGCCACTTACTGTGGATGCTCCACCGTTGCTGGCCATGGCCACCTTCCTGGTGGCTATGGCTAAAACCACACTCCCTACCCAACGGTGCTGTAAGCTACTCCCGAGCATTGCTATGGCCTCCGCTCTTTATGAGTGTATCGGAGAATTCGTCGTTATGTCAAGGCTGCCCAAAGGCTCCGACCACCCCTGCTCCGGCTGGATTTGTAATCCAGCCGTCGGGCCGCCGGATTGCAAATCCGGCGGGAGCAGAAAGGCTCCTTTTGGAATCCCCAGCCCGCCAATGCTACTCACCCCTGCTCCGGCTGGATGTGTAATCCAGCCGTCAGGCCGCCGGATTGCAAATCCGGCGGGAGCAGAAAGGCTCCTTTTGGAATCCCAGCCCGCCAATGCTGCCCATGGTAACCTGGGCAGGAGGGGCGGCTGAGTAGTGACCTTATCGGATAGATTATACTTCATTTCCGCCCAAAGTGTCAAAAGGAGGAGCGAACGGCCTCCATATCCCCATCAGGCAAGACGGGGCAGTCGGTCAGAGTCATTCAACTAAAAAGAGGCGAACTGATCGGGGTGGGCGTGAGGACGGAGCCTCGCCGCCACCTGGAGATAGGGCAGGAGGCTGCGGCCAAAGCACATCCTCTGCGATAAGCCCCTCGCCTTGACCTTAAGGGGAGCCGATGATATAATCCGGATGGTCAGGGAAAGCAAGGTGAGGTCAGGTACACGTAAGACGGGCCTTTGGGCCTGAACGTTAACGTTCAGGCTGAGCAGCTAAGCGTGCTGGAAGCACGCTGTTCTGGCTGCTGCAAGGGCGTTTATGAACTTTGACAAATTATCTCCGTAACCATGGGGCGATTTACATTGCGAATTACTACAGCACAGGATGGACCCAGCGTCTCCAGAGCCAGGAGACTGGCCATAACATTAGCGAGGAGGAGGCTATGAAACGAGCTGTCAGCGTTAGTCTGGGAAGTTCCGCCCGTGACAAGCAAGTCGTCGTCAACCTCAAAGGCCAGGAGATCTGCATTGAACGCATCGGCACCGACGGCGACGTGCAAAAAGCGCAACGCCTGTTCGCCGAGCTGGACGGCAAAGTAGACGCCCTGGGTGTGGGCGGCGTTGACCTGTACCTGCGCCTGGATGACCGCGAATACCCCCTGCACGCTGCCTTGCGGCTGGTCAAGGATGTCCACCAAACACCTGTAGTGGATGGCCGTGGGTTGAAACACACCCTGGAGCGGCGTGTCTTCGAGCTGGCACTGCCGGCCCTGGGCAGCCTGCCCCATTGCCGCTGTGCTTTCGTGCCAGTAGCTGTTGACCGCATGGGCCTGGCCCAGGCTGTAGCCGAGGTGGCCGAAGAAGTGATCCTCGGCGACTTGATGATTGCTCTGGGCATCCCCATTCCGATACGAGGTCTGGCCACATACCGCAGACTGGCCCGTCTCCTTTTTCCCATTGTTAGCTACTTTCCCATGAGCATGCTCTTTTATGGCAGTGGAGGTGCAGAGGCCAGGCCCAAGTATCAGCGCTATTGGCAAGCGGCTGAGCTGATCGCTGGCGACTTTCTCTTTATGCGCAAATATTTGCCCGACGACCTTACCGGCAAAACGGTCATCACCAACACCACCACCGCCGAGAACATCGAATGGCTGCGAGAGCGAGGTGTGCGCACAGTGATCACCACCACACCCCGCTACGAAGGCCGCTCTTTCGGCACCAACATGATGGAGGCAGCCCTGACGGCCTACGCCGGCCAGGGCCGTCCCCTCACTGACGCCGAGCTGAACGCTCTGATTGACGAACTCGACTTCCGGCCCAGCGTGCAACGGCTAAACGAGTAAATGGACCCCCTCACCCATGCCCTCATTACCTGCATATTTGTTGGGAAGGACAAGGTGTCTCTAAGTGCCGGCATAGGGCCTGACCTGCCCTTCTGGGCCGGCTATTATCCCCGGGTCCTCCGCAGCGGTGGCCTGCGCCATGTCCTGATCACAGGTGACTGGCCCGGACCTCCATCGGGTCTCAAGACCGCTTACGATGTCACCCATAGTCTGGTCCTGGTCGGTATCGGGGCCATCCTGACTTGGATGCTGACCGTACGCACCCCCCGCCCCTTGTTGGCCTGGGCCCTGCACATCCTGGTTGACATCCCCACCCATGGTCGGGCCTGGTCACCAAGAATTTTCTGGCCCCTGAGCAACTATGCCTTCGGTGGCCTGTCCTGGGTCGAAGTGGCCACACCTCTGCTGGTCAAACTGTTGCGCTGGCTGAAAATGGCGTGACCGCAGGGCAAAATTTGCCTTACATTTTCAGCGGGGAGAAGGGGCAGGAGGGGTGTAGAATATTTTCAGGAGCTTCACGTCACCAAGGCCAGGGTGATTGAAGCCACGACCGCGTAAAATCAGCCTTGGAACCTTCAACTTTGAAGACTCAGGCGTAGCCACCGGGGGCGAGCTTCCGGGAGATGGACAAGTACCCAAAAGACACAGGATACCAGTTGGTATCCTGTGTCGGCAGCTCGTCTCTGGTTGAGACTACTTCGCAAGGTGTTTCACCAAGTAGTCTACTGCCTGACCAACAGTGGTGATTTCCTGGGCCTCCTCGTCGGAGATTTCACCGCCAAACTCCTCCTCGAAAGCCATGATCAACTCCACCAGGTCCAGGGAGTCAGCCTCCAGGTCCTCCCGAAAGTTGGCCTCTTCCGTGACTTTGTCTGGGTCAACACCCAACTGCTTCACAATGAGCGCTTTCACTTTGGCAAATATTTCCTCCCGGTCCAACTTGTTTCACCTCCTTGTTAGATTTTGGGCATATTCTACCAGCCAATGCTGATCTCGTCAACCCCTTTGGCCCTGCGCGGCGTCGTGCTCCCGGAGCTTGCGCTGCGCCCACCTGGCCCTTTGGCTTGACAATAGTTCTGGCCCCTGGTAATATTCTGGTCGAACTATCCTAGAAATTTCAACACCGTCGCAGGCCAAAAGTTGCGCCAGAATGACACTCAGCAAGCATAAAATCCATGGAGAATGAAGTCCGATGCACACTCAACGGAAGTCAGAGCATCTGCGCATTTCGCTGGAGGAGGATGTGCGCTTTCGGCGGCTGACCACGGGCCTGGAGCGATACCGTTTCATCCATCAGGCTTTGCCGGAAATCAATCGTGGGGAAATCAATCTCACCCAGGTCTTGCTGGGCAAAGAGCTCCAAGCTCCCCTGATCATCTCCTCTATGACAGGAGGCACTGAAGCCGCCGAGCAGATCAACCTGAACCTGGCCCGGGCTGCCCAGGCCCATGGTGTGGGGATGGGCGTGGGTTCCCAGAGGGCGGCCATCGAGGACCCCCGTTGGGCCTATACCTACCAGGTCCGCCGCGTAGCTCCGGACATCTTGCTTCTGGCCAACCTGGGGGCGGTACAACTTAACCACGGCTATGGCCTCGCTGAATGTCAACGGGCCGTGGAGATGATTGAGGCCGATGCCCTGATCCTGCATTTGAATCCCCTCCAAGAGGCCCTCCAGGAAGGTGGCGACGTCAACTTTGCCGGCCTGCTGGCCAAGATCGAGGAGGTGTGCCGCCATCTGCCTGTGCCGGTCATTGTTAAGGAAGTCGGCTGGGGCATTTCGGAGGAAGTGGCCCGCAAACTGGCCGATGCAGGGGTGGCGGCTATTGACGTGGCCGGCGCGGGCGGGACTTCCTGGAGCCAGGTGGAGATGCATCGTGCCAATGACGAAATAACCCGTCAGATCGCAGCCGATTTCGCCGACTGGGGCATTCCCACGGCCGAATCCTTATGTCTGGCCCGACGGGGTGCCCCGCAGATCCCCCTCATCGCCAGCGGCGGCATCTATACAGGCATTGAGGTGGCCAAAGCCATTGCCCTTGGCGCCGACGCTGCGGGTCTGGCCACGCCCCTCCTGCAACTGGCCGCTATCTCCGCTGAGGCCGTGGGCCAGAAGATCCACCAGATCACCGAGGAACTGCGCACGGCTATGTTTTGCATCGGAGCAGCTAACTTGAAGGCTTTGAGAGACACGCCTTTCCTGAAGCCCGTTCACCTATGAAAGGAGCCTCGACATGAGCCTGCAAGCCATCCTTGACCAATACCTGCCAGCCATTGAGGACGAGCTAAGGCAGGTCCTGGCTGTCCCAGAGGAACGACTGCGCCCCTTCTACGGCATGATGCACTACCATCTGGGTTGGACTGATGAAAGCTTTCAGGCCATCCGCTCCCAGGCTGGCGGCAAACGTCTACGGCCTCTCCTATGCCTGTTGACCTGTCAGGCCGTTGGAGGGGATCCCCAACAGGCTTTGCCCGCCGCCGCCGCCGTGGAACTGGTACACAACTTTTCTTTGCTTCATGACGACATCGAGGACAACAGTCCAACCCGCCGCCATCGCCCGACTGTATGGAAAATCTGGGGTGAGCCTCAGGCTATCAACGCCGGCGATGGGATGTTCGCCCTGGCTCATCTGGCTTTGCAGCGCCTCTCAGAAAAGGGCCTGCCTGATGAGCAGATGCTGGCCGCTTGTCGGGCCTTCGACCAGGCCTGTCTGGCCCTCTGCGAAGGCCAATACCTGGACATGAGCTTTGAAGATCGCCTGGACGTGGACGTGGACCAATATCTGGCCATGATCCGGCTGAAAACGGCTGCCCTCATGTCCTGCTCCACCCGACTGGGAGCCTTGCTGGGCAGCAGGGATGCCAACCTGATCGCCCGTTATGCCTGCTTTGGCGAGAACCTGGGCCTGGCTTTCCAGATCGAGGACGACATCTTGGGCATCTGGGGGGAGGAACAGAGCACGGGCAAGCCTCAGGCCAGTGATATCCGTCAGCGCAAGAAATCCCTACCGATCGTCTACGCTCTACAACAGGAAGCCTCTCTCCCCGCTTCCCAGCAGCGGGTACATCGAATCTATGGGAGTCACAGGCTGGATGAGGAGGCGGTCCAGATCATCCTGGAGAGCCTCCAGAAGCTGGGAGCCCGTCAGTATGCTCAGCAGATGGCTCTGGATTACCACCAACGTGCCCTGGCCGAACTGGAGGTTACAGGGATAGAGAACGAAGGCCAGGAGGGCCTGCGGGAACTGACCAAGCTGCTTGTGAACAGGTCACACTGAGCTGCAACCAAGCGTTGTAGTGGCTAGATCGCCTCGGCCAATAATACCCCCAAAAATCCTACCACAACACCCAAATGGAGCAAGAGGTTGCTGTCGCTCAGAAAAACCAGGCCGGGAATGTACTGCACTATGAAATTGAGGGTCACCAGGAGGATACCGATCAGAATGGGAAGGCCCTTTACTCTCTCCAGGAAATCTGCTAATTTCTGCATCAAACCGGCGCCTCTGTTTCAGAATGTGGGCAGCAGACAACTGCCAGGGGTTGCGCTGGTGTCAGGGCCATTCGCAACCTTCGGGCTGAGCCTCAGGACGAAGCCTTCGCAAGGGTTTTAGGCAGGCCCTTAAACCAGGTAGCGGCGGAAGGTTGCCAGGTACCTGGCTGGCAACCGTCCAGTCAGAACTGTGCCCTCCGGGCTGTGCGTTTCTCTATCTACTGTGCCCTGCTGATGGAACAGAGAGACCAGATCCCCTTTCCCGTAGGGGATAAGAACGGTGATATACACCCATTCTCGGTTCAGCAGTGTTTCCACGCGGCCCAGGAGCTCCGTGAGCCCCCACCCCTCCCTGGCTGATATGGCCAAGCTGTTGGGGAACTCGGCCACCATGGCCTGGATCAGAGAGGGGTTCTCCAGCTTGTCAATCTTGTTCAGAGCGGTCACGACAGGTTTGCCCGTGGCTTCAATCTCGACCAGGGTCTTCTCCACAGCCCGGCTCTGTTCCAGAGCGTTGGGATGGGTTATATCCACCACGTGTAGAAGCAAGTCGGCCTCGGCGATTTCCTCCAAAGTCGCCCGGAAAGCCGCCACCAGGGTAGTGGGGAGCTTTTGAATAAAACCCACCGTGTCGGTGAAAAGGGCTTCCTGACCTTCCGGCAGGCTCACCCGTCGCGTGGTGGGATCGAGGGTGGCGAAGAGCTTGTCTTCGACCCGTACGTTAGCCTTGGAGATGGCGTTGAGCAGAGTTGATTTGCCGGCATTGGTGTAGCCGACGATGGCCACCACCGGGATGGCAGCCTTCCGACGACGCTGGCGATAGCCCCGACGGTGGGTACGCACCTGCTCCAGTTCTCGCTTCAGGTGGGCGATGCGCCGACTGATCTCCCGCCGATCGGTCTCGAGCTGGGTCTCACCTGGTCCCCGCAGGCCCACCCCGGTCGTTCCGCCGCGACCAGCAGCCCCGCCAGCCTGACGGGCCAGGTGGGTCCACTGCCGTGTCAGGCGGGGAAGCCGGTACTCGTACTGGGCCAGTTCCACCTGCAGGGCTCCCTCGCGGGTATGGGCGTGGCGAGCGAAGATATCCAGAATAAGGGCCGTGCGGTCCAGAATCTTGACCCCCCCACCCAGAGCTTTCTCCAGGTTGCGCTGCTGGCGAGGCGAAAGCTCGTCATCGAAGATGAGAACGTTGTAACCCAGCTCGTGATGATACCGGATCAGCTCCTCCACCTTGCCTTTGCCGATGAGAGTGGCCGGGTTGATGGATTCCAGACGCTGATAGGTCTGGCCCACAACTTCGACTCCGGCTGTGCGGGCCAGTTGGGCCAGTTCTGCCAGGGAATCCTCCACAGGCCAGCGGCCGTCCGAAGTCAGTTCGATGCCTATCAGGAAGCCCCGCTCAACGGGGGGTTCTGTGGAGATGGTCGCTTTGGCGATAGGTGCCTCCTTGTTACCTCTCAAGCTGGGCCCGCAGACTCTGGTAGCGGGTGACGATCTCCGGGCGCTCCAATGCCTGGGCAAACTGCTCCAGCCAGCCGATGATATAGTCCTGCTCCAATTTTGCCCCTTGCCGCAGCAATATCCCCTCAATGTCTAACCAGTCTTTGGCACGCTCCGAAATGGCCTTGTAGATGATGAGGTCCTCAGCGGTGCATACCGGTACTCGCACGCCCTCGATGTCGGTCAACACCGCCCGGCCAATAGCCTGCTCTTCATAAGGCAGCATACCTAGGGAGAGGTCGGCCGAGACATCGTCCGTGACCTGAATTGGCACCACGTAGGTCCGTCTGGCAAACTCAACCGGATCAGGCCGGAGAAACTGGAAACTTGTGCCCACCAGTTCCACAAACTCGGCGATGCTGCGCTCACCCAAAAGCAGTACCAAGTCCGCATCGGTGGTGACTCGTGGTTCGCCCCACACTGCATTGGCCACCCCTCCAATCACCATGTACTGAATGGTGTGCCTTTCCAAAAAGTCCCTCAGAATGGCAATGGCTTCAATCAGGGAGTCCATAGCCGAGTCTCTTCGCAATGCGCTTGAACTTGGCACGCATGTCCACGCGATGAGCTATGTTTTTCTCACGAAATACCTCCCTGGCATCTGGCGCCAGGTGGCGTGCCAGGTGACACAGGCTCACGAATTGCCGGACGCTTTGCTGCACAGTCAGATGCGGTAATCTCTCTCTATTCTCCTGGAGTTCCCACTCGTTGAACTTGGCCCACCCCCGCCATCTCTCCTGCACCAGCTTCTTTTCCATCCCTCGCCTCCGTGCTTCTCTAACCCCCCAAATGCCCGGCCTGTTCGTAGCGCTGGAACAACTGTCCCCAGGGTGTCTCTCTACGCCACCGCTCGTAGATGTGGCGCTCCTTCAGCGGCCAGTGGATGTAATCGTGATTGATCTCGGAGACCAGAATGGGGATGATCACCAGCGGGGTACGGAAGATCAACTTCTGAAACACCCTGGTGGGGCCGTACCACCCTAACCAGGCCAGGAAGCGGTGGAAGCTGTGGCCTACCTCAAAGCCCCAGTTTTCACCTGCAACGTCGTCGCCTGCCAGCTCGATCTCGCTCACGTCGCCCACGCCCAGACCGCGCTCGTGGGCCAGGCGGATGTAGCCAATGCTCAGGGGGTCGAAGCCCATCATCTTGGCGGCCACAGCGTCAATGGCCACCTGGTCGGCTGAAGCCAGGATGACGTTCTTGACCTCCGGCTTCATGGTGCGCGGGCCGGGGCCATTGCCGGCAGTAGTGCCGTCCAT
>JBBIJG010000039.1:0-247 GCA_037446095.1 Caldilineae bacterium | reverse complement strand
TCTGGATCGCCAACAAGTCTACCAGCGTCTCGTGGATCCAGGTGTGGGTGTAGTGGCGGTGGGTGCTGAGGAGCCCGCCGAAGGCGTTCTTCATCGCTCCGGTGGTCACTGTGTAGATGTGACACTTGACCGTCGGCAGATGAACGATGTTCTTGCCCAAAAAATAGTCAGGGATGCGGATGCCTCTGGGGTAGATGCGGTCCAACACCAGCATCTCAGCTTGGGGCTCGTAGGGCACCCAGGTCAT
>JBBIJG010000038.1:8559-10640 GCA_037446095.1 Caldilineae bacterium | reverse complement strand
GGCCCCTCATCCGTTCCGTACCAGACAAGTCCTATCGGGTCTTTTCTGTCCGCACCGACACGGTTCGCTCCCCACGCACCGGTAAGGAGCACGATTTCTACGTCATCGAATCGGCCGATTGGGTCAACGTCATCCCGCTGACATCGGACAATCAGGTTGTCATGGTCAGACAATACCGTCACGGCACGCGGCAGATCAGCCTGGAAGTCCCGGGTGGTCTGGTCAATCCCAAAGACACCCCCCTGGATACGGCTCGCAAGGAACTTCTGGAGGAGACCGGCTACCAGGCCGAAGAGATCACCCTCATCGGTACAGCCCATCCCCAGCCTGCTCTCTTTAACAACCGCTGCTTCACCTTCCTGGCGCCCCATGTCCGAAAGACGGGCACGCTGGACCTGGATGAAGGTGAGGACATCGAAGTGGTCCTTGTCCCTCTCTCTGACATCCCGCGCCTGATCCGGGAGGGAGAGATCACCAACGCCATGGTTATCCTGGCCTTCTACTGGTATTTCATGACGAGTAAAACGTGAGAAGCGGTGAATAGATAAATAGAAGAGATTGTCCAACATTGCCGGGAGCCGGCAGATGCAATCACTGCCAAGATAAGCCAAGAGGTTGTATGAAAAGACTGATTGTCGGCATCTCCGGTGCTTCCGCTGCCATCTATGGGATAAGGTTGCTGGAAGTATTGAGGGAGACCGAGGTAGAAACCCATCTGGTCATCAGTTCGGCGGCCAGGAAGATCATCCGGATAGAGACGGATTTTACCGTGGAAGAAGTGGAGGCGATGGCCGATTACGTCTACGACATAGACGACCTTGGGGCGGCCATTGCCAGTGGCTCTTTCAAAACTGAGGGTATGGCCATCATACCCTGCTCCATCAAGAGTCTCTCAGCCATAGCCCATTCTTACAGCGCCAACTTGCTGCTCCGCGCTGCCGATGTCACTCTGAAGGAGCGAAGAAGGCTGGTGGCTGTGGTGAGGGAAACCCCTCTGCACAGAGGGCATCTGCAATTGATGTTGAGAGCGACCGAGATGGGCGCTATCATACTCCCCCCGCTGCCGGCTTTTTACCACCGTCCCAAAACAGTGGAGGAGATCATTGATCACACTGTGGGCCGGGTTCTCGACCTTTTTGACATTGACCACACCCTTTTTAAGCGGTGGGGCAGTCCGACTCTGTGACAGGACTCACCGGTGAGGTGCACCGCCGGGCCAGACAAATCCACAGGGCTATACCTTAAAATTTTCAGAATTCATCTCAATCAGAGCAGGGAAAATCTCCCAGGGGGATTGACAAAGGCAAGATGATTATGTTATAATTTAACCAACTAGATGTCTGATGATGTGACGTTAACGAGACCTGAATATTTGCGTCTTATCCCTCGTACCAAACCCCTCCCGGAACTCATCTTCAATGAAATAGCTCGGCTGGTCACCGAGGGCTTCCTCAAGCCAGGTGACCGACTCCCTTCGGAGAGTAAACTGGCAGAGAGGTTTGGGGTCGGACGCTCCTCACTGCGGGAGGCGATG
Source organism: Caldilineae bacterium (assembly GCA_037446095.1). GTDB lineage: Bacteria > Chloroflexota > Anaerolineae > E26-bin7 > E26-bin7 > E26-bin7. The sequence goes on along the minus strand of JBBIJG010000038.1, from coordinate 9,106 downwards.
CGCGCCTTGCAGCTCCTGGGCATCGTCGAGGTGATCCAGGGTAAAGGCACCTTTCTGCGCCAGACTTATATGCTTCCTCTGGCCACCGATTGGGTGCGTCTCTCTGGGATGGGCCTCATCTCTCAGGTTATGGAGGCCCGTCAGATCATCGAGGTGGCCATTGCTCAACTGGCCGCCGAGAGGGCGACCGAGGAGGATATCGCCGCTATGCGCGCCGCCATCCGCGAGGCGGAAGAGGCCCAGGGGGACCCTGTGCTCTGCGGGGAAGCCAGTGTGAATTTTCATCAGGCCTTAGCCGAGGCGACTCATAACGAAGTCCTGGCTCTGATGTATAAAACGGTCCGAGACCTGTATCTGGAGACTGCCAGGCAGACACAGATGACGCCGACGAGTGCAGAAAATCGGCTACAAGATCATCGCCGAATATTGGAGTGCGTGGAGCAACAAAATCCAGAAATGGCCAGCAAACTCATGGCTGAGCACCTCGAAAAGGGAAGGCAATTTCTGGCCACCCGTTGATACATAGTTCGACGGGCGGGCCCTTTGC
>JBBIJG010000038.1:0-8537 GCA_037446095.1 Caldilineae bacterium | reverse complement strand
ATTTGCAGACGCCATACATTTTGGGTGCCCCAAGGCGTTCCCAGTCTTCCTTCGAGCTCGATCCCAAATTGACACTCTTTCAACACAGCACAGAAGGCGAATGGGATAACTGAAGAGGTTGCCTTGGTCTCGGCAGCGAGGACCTGGATGAGCAGCTTCGGGAGAGGGTATCTCACGATCAGATACAGCCTGCGATTCAGGGCGTAAGCATCGCCCCGGATAGCAGGCTGTCGTCTTTTTTAGCCTTTATTGCACCCTACACGGTAAGCCAGGCCGTCAGGATGGGACGAGACGGCTTAGCAATATTCTGAGGATCGGAAATGAGAGAAGGAACCGACAGATATTGGAATCCCATCCTGGAAACCATGCCTCAGGAAAGGCTGAGGGCGCTGCAATTGAAAAAGTTCAAGAGAATATTGCAGTGGGCCTACGAGCACAGCAAGTTCCATCGCCGATTGTACACTGAGGCCGGACTGGAACCGGGTGACATCAAGACCTTTGAGGACATCGCCAAAGTGCCCAAGGTCGAGAAGGCCATGATGCGGGACATCCAGCGCAAAGACCCCTTCCCTTATGGTGATGCTTTGTGCGTCCCCTTAGAAAAGGTGACCGAATTTCACCAGACCAGCGGTACCACAGGACAACCCGTTTATCAGCCCGATACCTGGCAGGACTGGGAGTGGTGGTCAGAGGCGTGGTCCTACATCCTGTATGCCCAGGGCTTCAGGGATACAGACCGGATTTTCATCCCCTTCGGTTACAACATCTTTGTCGCCTACTGGGCGGGGCACTACGCCGCCGAAAAAATGGGCTGCGAAGTGGTGCCCGGCGGTGTGCTGGATACCAAGGCCCGCATCTTAAAGATGCAGGAACTTAAGGCCACGGCCATGATGGCGACCCCCACCTACGTTCTGGCCATGGCCGACACGGCCCGACGTGAGCTAGGGTTGGACCCAGCCAGGGACCTGGACATTCGCAAGATCCTCTGCGCCGGAGAACCGGGGGCCAGCATCCCCTCTACCAAGAAACGCATGGAAGAGGCGTGGGGAGCCAAAGTCTACGACCATGCCGGGGCCACCGAGATCGGAGCCTGGGGCTATGAATGCACCGCCCAGCCGGGTGGTATCCACGTCAATGAGGCCCTCTTTCTGGTAGAAATCGAGGATATTCTGACAGGGGAGCTCATCACCGAGCCGGGTCGCCAAGGCAAACTGATCATAACCGCTTTCGATCGAGAGGCCCAGCCCTGCGTCCGGTTCGATTCCAAGGACATCGCCGAGTGGGCCGCCGAACCCTGTCCCTGCGGACGGACCTTCCGCTGGCTCAAAGGCGGGGTGGTGGGACGGGCCGACGACATCACCAAGGTCAAGGGAGTCCTGCTATCCCCTTCAGCCATCGAAGAGGTGGTCAGATCGTTCCCGGAACTGGGCGACGAGTTTGAAGTCGTGGTCACCAGGAAGGAGGATATGGACGACATCACTTTGAAAGTCGAACTGCTGCCCGAGGCAGCAGACCGGAAGGAAGAAGTCGAGGCCAGGCTGGTGGACCAACTGCGGCTGAAGACCAACCTGCGCTACAACCTTGAATTCCACGATTATGATACCTTGCCCAGATACCTGCTCAAGGCTCAAAGGTTCAAAGACTTGCGCAAGGCCCATTAGATAGTTCTTGTTGGAAAACTTGTTCGTAGTAACGGCTTCAGCCGTCTCCCCAGCCGCCGAAGCGGCCACTACGAGCGTTTTCCAACAGAAAGTAGCGCCTCAAACCGACGAGAGGCTGGCTACCTCCTCATGGACAGAAAGGAGCACGGACAAAGTGAAAATAGTAACTACTCAGCCGCCCCTCCTGCGCAAGTTATAATGGACAGCATTTGTGGGTTTGGGCTCCCAAAAGGCTCCCTCCCGCTCCTGCCGGATTTGCAATCCGGCGGCCCGACGGCTGGATTACAAATCCAGCCAGAGCAGGGGTGAGTAGTAGTTACGAAAAATAAATGCGTCTGTGTTTCCTTGCTGTCCGTGGGGAAATCTTGACTCATTTGTCAAAGATTCGGCTTATGAAGATACCTAAATAGGCTCTTCAGTTACGCTTAACAGGGGTAGTGGGGCAAGTGGAGTAATGAAGAATGATAGACAAAGCCCTGCTGGTAAAGATGGACGAGAAAATCCAGGCCATCAAGAAAGCGGCCCTGGAGTTAAAGGAGTTGTCGGGTGGGATACAAGCCGTTGACCGCAATGCGGACCGCATCCTGGCCAGCGTGAAGATGCTGGAGATCAACGTCAGCGATGTGCTTGGGATATGGGAGTGATGCGTGCAACGGAGGATATCGTTGCGAGCAGCGAAGCAATCTTAAGGCAACAATGAGATTGCTTCGCTCCCTTCGGTCGCTCGCATGGCTGGATCCCCAAGTTCTCTATGATCATCAGAGCGCCAGACGCCGTGTCTTGGGGGACAACGTTGGGCCCGCTCGGCGACTATGTAGTCCTATGTCCCGGCTGGCACCACGGTGTGAACTACCCAGGGGTCAAGGAACTTAACGAGAAGCACCAGGCCGAATTTGGAAGGCCCGCCGACGTGATGGTGGGGCCATCCTACGCCATTGTGCAAATCCTGGCCGCGGCCATCGAGGCAGCGGGCACTCTGGACCGGGATGCGATCCAGGACGCCATCGCCGCCACCGATATGACGACCGTGGTTGGTCCTGTCACTTCCGTGCGGATGGCACAGGCGTCGTCTTGGTTCCTCTCGTCCAGTGGCAGAAGAGTAAGCAGGAGATGGTGTAAAGAGTTCGCCACAACCGACTTTGTTTACCCAGCTCCGCCATTTGAAGAAAAGAAGACCTGAAGCGTCTGCCCCTTTTGGATAAGAGGAGGTTCTAATGGGTGAGGTGAAGAAAATCCGCACCGCCTGCCGCAGTTGCCACGGCGGCTGCGGTGTCATCGCCCATGTCAAAGATGGCAGGGTAATCAAGGTAGAGGGAGACCCTGCCTCGCCAATCAGCCATGGTACGATGTGCTCCAAAGGGCTGGCCATCACGCAACTGGCCTACCATCCTGATAGGGTCCTTTATCCCATGAAAAAGGGCGATAAGGGTTGGGAGCGCATATCCTGGGACGAAGCTCTGGACACCATCTGCGCTAAGTTCAAACAGGTGATCCAGGAAAATGGCCCCGAGTCCATCGTCATCGGTCAGGGGACAGGGCGGGATTATGAGAGTTTTCTTTATCGGTTTGCCAACCTTGTGGGCACACCGAATGTCCTCACGGCGGGGCACATGTGTTACGTCTCCCGCGTTGGGGCGGGCCTGATCACCTGCGGCAACCTGCCCGTTTGCGACTACGAGGGCGAGCCCAAATGCATCGTGGTGTGGGGCTGTAACCCCCTGTGGACCAACCCGGATGAATACAAGGGGGAAGGTTTCTGGAGAGCCTATACAAAAGGAGCCCGGCTGATCGTCATAGACCCTCGCAAGGGCTTTCTGGCTAACAGAGCCGATCTCTGGCTTCAAATCCGCCCCGGCACAGATGCCGCCCTGGCCATGGGCTTCCTGAACGTCATCATCGAGGAAGGGCTTTACGACAGCGAGTTCGTGGGCCAGTACGTCCACGGCTGGGAGGCTTTCCAGGAAAGGGTGAGAGAGTATCCCCTGGGCCGGGTGGAAGAGATCACCTGGGTTAAGCAGGAGCTCATCCGCAAGGCGGCCCGGATGTACGCCACCACGAAACCGGCAGCCCTCCATTGGGGCGTGCCCACGGAACAAAGCATTAACTGCACCGACTGCACACGCCTCATGATTGGACTGATGGCCGTAACGGGCAATCTGGATGCCCCCGGAGGGAACGTCTTCTTTGTGCCGCCTCCGGTGAGAGTGGTCTCCGAGTTCGCCCGTCACCAGGACCTCCCCCCTGAGCAGAGGCAGAAGCGGCTGGGAGGGGAACAATACAAGCTGGCCGCCCGTGTGGCCCTGGTCACCCCCAAGGTGGTCTGGGATGCCATCCTGACAGGAGAGCCCTATCCGGTGCGGGCCATGCTGCTGTGCGGCACCAATCCGGTGGTCACCAGGGCGAACGCCCGAGAAGTCTATGAGGCCCTAAACAAAGTGGAATTCCTGGCGGTGGCTGACTTCTTCCTCACCCCAACGGCCGAGCTGGCCGACATCTTCCTGCCCGCCGCCACCTGGCTGGAACAGAACTACGTGGGGGACTTTTGGAAGCGACACGGCTACGTGGTGGCCAGGCAGAAGGCGGTGGAAATCGGAGAATGCTGGCAGGACCACAAAATCTTTCAAGAGCTGGGCAAAAGGATGGGGCAGGAGGAGTACTGGTGGGACACCGTGGAAGATGCTCTCAACTATATGCTCGAACCCTCAGGGCTGACCTGGGATGAATTTAAGGACCTGGGCTATCTTAAGGGCGAAATGGAATATCGAAAATACCTGAAGAAAGGGTTTTCGACCCCTACGGGCAAAGTGGAGCTTTACTCCACCATCCTGGAAAAGTGGGGACGTGACCCCCTCCCCTGTTACCGCGAAGTCCCGGAAAGCCCTGTTTCCCGACCTGACCTCCTCGACCGTTACCCGTATATCCTTAATGCCGGGTTACGAACCCCCACCTTTTTCCACTCGGCCAACCGTAATATCCCCTGGCTGAGGGAGATCAGACCGGATCCCATTGTGGAGATCCACCCTGAGACGGCCAGGAGACATGGGATCAAGGAGAAGGAGTGGGTCTACATCGAGTCGCCCCGGGGGCGTATCCGGCAACGGGCCAAACTGAACGATGGGATTGATCCCAGGGTCATTGTGGCCGAGCATGGGTGGTGGTTCCCGGAGCTAGAAGGCCCAGGCCATGGCTGGGACATCGCCAATGTAAACATCCTGACCGACAATGACCTTGCCATCTGTGACCCGGTGATGGGCTCTACGAACCTGAGAGTGCTCTTGTGTAACATATCACCTTGCGAGGATGAATAGGGCCTGCGCAGCAGGCCGGGGGGTGTGGGGGGTGTCCCTCCACAACTCTCCTTCTCCTAAGCTCCCCAGGCCTCAGTGCGCCAGTTCCAATAGGGAGTCTGCAAAGAAAGGAGGCAGTGTACTACACGTCGCATCGCCCCGACTGGAGTATACAAGGAAAAACATGAGAAAAGTCTCATTGATAGTCTTTCAGAAGGATTGCACGGGGTGTCACGCCTGTGAAGTCGCCTGCAAGCAGGAGCACGGGCTTGATGTAGGGCCTCGGTTGATCAAAGTGTTAGAGAAGGCACCTGCCTATGTACCCATCTATTGTCACCACTGTGCCAAGCCGCCATGTAGAGATGCATGCCCCGTGGAGGCCATCTCCCGGAACGAATGGGGCATTGTGCACGTTGATGAAGAGCTATGCATTGGCTGTAAGGCCTGTGTGGAAGCCTGCCCCTTTGGGGCCATGCAGTTCGATGAAGAGCAAGAAGTGGCAATGATGTGCGACCTCTGCCATGAAAGGCTAAAAAAGGGCCAGGCGCCGGCGTGCAGCCTGGTCTGTCCCACCCGGTGTATCCTTTGGGGTGACATGCAGGCCATTTCTGAGAAAATGGACCAGAGAAGGGCAGGGGACCACGAGTTAGGATCATGAATCGGCTAAGAGGGAGGTAAAATGAGACCAATACGTTTTGACGAAAAGCTGGCGGAAAAGTATGTGCAAGAGGGATATTGGGACCCAAAGGCCATTCTGTCCGATTACTGGGAAAGCAATGCCCAAAAGTGGCCGGACAAAGAGGCTGTAGTGGACTCCAGGGGAGCCAGGTTGACCTGGCAGCAGGCGGTGCAGAAGATGAACCGCATCGCTTTAGCTTTGGTGCAAGATCTGAAGCTCAACAGGGATGACCGCCTGATCGTTCAGCTCCCTAACATGGTTGAACACATCCTGGCACGCATTGCTTGTGAGAAAGCCGGGGTGATAGCGATTGCCATACAGCCTACCTTTCGCCATACCGAGGTCAAGTGGATCGCGGGTCAGATTGAAGCGGCGGCGATTGTTATTCCCAGGCAATACCGGGATTTCGATTTCTATGAGATGGTAAAAGAGATTCAGCCTGAGTTGCCAAGCCTCAGGCACATCATCGTGGTGGATGGGAACGGTGTCCCCGAAGACTGTATCTCCCTTAAGGAGCTCATGGAGTATCCTTACGAGAAAGAATACGATCCGAGGGAGCTAGAGGCCAGGAAATTCGACCCCATCCAGGACGTCGGTTTTCTGTACACCACGACCGGCACCACAGGGATGCCCAAAATCATCGAGCAGCAAATCGCCGCCCGCGAAATCTGGACGGCCAAAGCGCATATCCGCAACTGGGAACTGGGGCCCGAGGATGTGGTTGTAGCCATTGCTCCGGTAGCCGGGGCAGCCGGCGGCACGCCAACCTATGTCACCTGCCCGGTCGCGGGCGCCAAGATGGCACTGGAATACGCCTACAGAGAAGAAGAGACACTCCGATTCATCGCTCAGGAGCGGGCGACCGTCATAGCCCTGGTACCCACGCAATTGGCGAGGCTGTTGCAGTTGCCGCTGACCAAATATGACCTCTCCTCTCTGCGCTTCATCAAAACCGCCGGAGGCGCGCTCCCGCCCGCTCTGGCCCGGGAGGCGGAAGAGAAATTCAAATGCCCTATCCTTGGCACCTTTGGCTCCCAGGACACCGGCTCCGTGAGCGGCGTCCCCCTGACGGCCTCTATGGAACAAAGGTACACCACTGTGGGGCGCTTACATCCAGGATTGGAGCTCAAGATAGTGGACGATGAGGGCAAAGAAGTGAAACCGGGCGAGGTGGGAGTCCTCTATTTCAGAGGACCGGGCAATGCCGCCGGCTACTGGCGAGACCTGGAAAAGACATTGACGGAGGCCTTTGACAAAGACGGCTGGGCCACCACCGGCGACCTGGTAACCGTCCTGGACGATGGCTATATCCGCATCATGGGCCGCAAGAAAGACATCATCATCCGTGGGGGGCAGAATATCTACCCTAAAGAGATCGAGGATTACCTGACAGCTCACCCCAAGGTCGCCGAAGCCGCGGTCGTGCCCATGCCGGATCCAGAAATGGGCGAAAGAGCCTGTGCCTTCGTCGTCCTGAAGAAAGGGGAGCAATTCACCTTTGAGGAAATGGTGCAATATCTGAAAGGGAAGAAAATTGCCATGTTCAAGCTCCCCGAACGGCTGGAGGTGGTCGAAAGCCTGCCTCTGGCAGGTGAGGCGAAAATAGACAAGAAACAATTGACCAAAATGATAACAGAAAAGCTCAAAGCCGAGGGCAAGCTCAAATCGTAAGCCACTTCAAAGCTCAAAAGGTTGCGAGTCGCCGAGTGTTCTCCTGGATACCTGACCCAAAAGCCTGCCCTGAGCAGGGTCGAAGGGTTGCGGCTATCATGGCCAAATAAGGGTGCTCTACGCAGGTTTTGTGTCGTGGAACACTCGCCTTGCGACCATGCTTTGCACGGCACAAGGCTCTAGCGCCTCACGCCACTGGCGGATGGGAGGTTAGTCTTTTAAAGTGGCGTAACGACTCCGCCCAAGGCGTGAGGCTGGAGCTTTAGGTGCCAGGCCGACTCTGAGAGGGAGGAAGAGGAATAACAGTGCATGATGTAACCATCGCCAAGATCCAACAACTACCAGAGTTGCTGACTCAGGATGCGAACAGCACTGCGCCAAACTGAGCGTTGCGTGAGGCTTGAGCGACCCCCGTCATGCCGTTGTAAGTCGTTCTCTGAGAAGGAACTGAGCAGTGACAGGAGAGAAGAGCATTCTAGTCATAGCTACCTTGGATACGAAAGGGACCGAGGCTTTTTACCTCCGAGACAAAATAGCGGAGTTGGGGAAAAGGCCCATCGTCCTCGATATCTCTTTGAGGGGGCAAGGCGAAAGCGAAGCGAATATTTCCCCGCCGGAGGTCGCTGAAGCGGGCGGGAGCAGCCTGAAAGAAATCCACGAATCGGGTGATCGAGTCGCTATCACGGCAACCATAACAAAGGGGGCCATCCAGATAGCTAAAAAGCTAGTAGAGACCGGAAAGGTACATGGGGTGATCGGCATCGGGGGTTCAACTGGCTCATTGATAGCTACCGACGTGATGCGGGCCCTGCCTTTTGGCCTCCCCAAACTGATGATCTCCTCCACGGCTGCCTTACCTGGCATGTCAACCCGATACATTGATACCGGCGACATCCTCCTGATGCACTCCGTGATAGAGATTTCGGGTCTCAACGACCTCCTGAGAAATGTCATTGACCGGGCCGCCTACGCCATAGCCGGGATGGTAGAAGTTGCCCCCATCCAGAAAGCAGAGCCGGGGGGCAAACGCATTGCCATGACTATGCTGGGCCCCTGTGAGAAATGCGCCAGCAGCGTTCGAGGGGGCCTGGCACAGAGGGGGTTTCAGGTTGTCGGCTTCTCGGCGGCCGGCATCGGCGACCGGGCCATGGAAGATATGGTGGCCCAGGGTCTCTTTGATGGGGTAGTGGACCTGGCGCCGGGCGGAGTGATGGATCACCTGATCGGCGGCACCCGAGA
>JBBIJG010000037.1:8516-10765 GCA_037446095.1 Caldilineae bacterium | reverse complement strand
CACGGCATACACTGCGTCTACCGTTTCATCCAGTGGGATCGGATTGACATAGCCACCCAGGATGAGATCGGCGCAGACAAAGGCCATTGCCGCCGCCACTGCGTTGCGGGTGTGACAGGGGATTTCGACAAGGCCCTGGACCGGGTCACAGATCAAACCCATCGTGTTCTGGAAAGAGATGGCTGCCGCGTCGGTGGCCTGGCGTGCACTGCCACCGGCGGCTTCCACCACAGCCGCAGCGGCCATGGCTCCTGAGGCGGCGATTTCCACCTGGCATCCCGCCACCTCGGCGGCAAAGGTGGCCCGGCTGGCCACAACCAGCCCCACCGCTGAGGCCGCCAATAACGCCAGAGCTGCCCGCTCTGGATTCAAGCCCCTCTCCTCAACCAGCGTTACCAGGACCCCAGGGATCACCCCAGCTGAGCCAGCCGTCGGTGCGGCGCATACTACGCCCATGCTGCTGTTGACGTGCATCACCGCCATGGCCCGGGCCGCCGCACGGGTATGGATGCCCCCTATCGCCCCTCGACCTTCCCTTGCGGCCTGATAGAGCTGACGGGCGCTTGGCCGAAGCAATTGCAGCGGTGGGTCCTCTGCCAACCCCTCCTGTACGGCGGCCTGCATCACCTCAAAGCGATGAGCTATCTCCTTCAGAATTTGGTCCTCTGCGAACCCCAAGAGGGCTGATTCATAGGCCAGCGCCATTTGTCCCAGGGAGCAACCGCGCTCCTCGGCCAGAGCGACCATCTCTGCCCCACTGGAGAAAAGAGGCGCTCCACGCAGCACAAAGAACAGCGGAGGTGCCGTCCAGATATGATGCACGCCTGGCAGCGTCTTCACCTTCATTTGGATGCTGGTCTCCAGCGGCGATTGACGTCGGACGTGCAGCAACACCTGGTCGCCCCGAGTTTGACGAACTGGCTGGCCAATGGCCTGTCCATCCTGGGTCAGGAGTTCACGCACCGTTGACTCCGCAACCGTTTCCAGTGCCACCAGCACCTCATGCGCATCGCCGGTCAGACGCACCGGCCAGCCTTCTAGCTGGGTAAAGACCACGGCCCCACCGCCGATGGACTGGGCCACGGCATGCAGCCGACGTCCACCTTGCGAGGTCATCCGAATCTCGACGGTGTTGGGGTGATCGGAGTGGGGCAAACGCTCAACGGTGAAGGCAATCTGAAGGCCCTGGCTGGCGGCCCAGTCGAGAGCCTCAGGGAACCGTTCGTCGGTAATAGACCAGCCCATGACCCCGGCGGCGAAGCCGAGGTCACTGCCCTGCTGGCGATACACCGCAGCGAAGGAACCCTCGGGGTCGAAAGCGAACGTGGCTGAGGCCAACTCGTCTCCCAGCAAAGCACGAGCCAGTACGCCAATATAAAATGGCCCGGCCGTGTGCGAGCTGGACGGCCCGCGCATGACAGGACCGAGCACGTCGTTCAAGATGCTGACGGGCTTCGTATTTCGCTTCGGTTTCGCCATCTAACGCTCTCCCATCGCGGCCCGCTTGAGGTGGCTTTCTACACCGGGAGGGAAGCGGAGGTAGGTTTCGGTCGCCGCTGCCAGGTTGGAGTAGACGCCCCGGTAGGCTGGGGGCAGCAATGCTGCCATCTGATACATCACCTCGTCAATCATCTGCTGGCGCACCTGGCGAGTCACTTTGACCCCCCCGGCGTCCAGGTAAAAAGGCTGGCCGACGACGATGTGAAAGTCGGTGCGGCGCAGGCGGACCAGGTTGTGCCAGAAGAGCTCTCCACCGTAGTAGACCAGGGGCAGCAAAGGCGCGCCACTGTGCAACGCCAGGAGTACAGCACCAGGGCGGCCTCGCTGTAAGCGTCCGTGACCACTACGGGTACCCTCGGGAGCCAGGGCCAGGATCTGACCCGCTTCCAGCGCCTTTAGTGCCTGTCGGAAAGCGCTCATGTCCGCTTCGCCTCGGTAGAGAGGTATAGCTCCTCCCAGGTCAAACAAGGCCCCTATCACAGGATTGTCCCAGATTTCGATCTTGGCAAAGCCGGTCAGGGGGCGGGGTTGCAGGTGAGTGTAAATAAGAGGGACTTCCAGGAAATTGACGTGGTTGGCCACAATGATGAGCGGCCCCCGATCCGGCACCTTCGCCAGTTGGGCGTCATCTACCCGGCAGAGAAAACGGATCAGCCTTTTAATCGTCGAGGTCACAACCCGCTGAGTCAGCGTCATCTTACGATCTCCAGTGGTTGGTCACCACAGCTTGTAACGGGGCCCCTAATAAG
>JBBIJG010000037.1:7583-8482 GCA_037446095.1 Caldilineae bacterium | reverse complement strand
TGCCTAAGACTATCCGGAATGGATCAGTAGTCCCAGGCATCTACCGCCTCGTTGGTCTGCTGTCTCCATTTGTCCCTTGTGCTCTTTGGCACCAGGCGAGAGCCACGCATCCTGCCAAGCGCATCAGGGCCTTTGTCCGCATATCACACAGGCTGGGGGACCAGGATTCGAACCTGGACTAGCTGATCCAGAGTCAGCCGTCCTGCCATTAGACGATCCCCCAGCGAAGGCCAAACTCTGATGATTATTTTACCACACTCCATTGTTTTTGGCAAGGGAAGGCGCTCCGTGCAGTGGAACCGCCAGGCTCAGATGGGCGGTTGAGACCGCGCCTGGGAGGGCGCTTCGCACCGGGCGAGTGCCTGCGCGATCGCTGTAGCAGCGTCCACGCAGAGCCTGTCTTGAGAGCGTGTCTAAAGAATCGGGATGAGAGTATCACCACCAAGACACAAAGACACGAAGCGCCATAAAAAGTTGTGTCTTGGGCCCTCGTGGTGAATTTTCAGACACCTGAGCCCGTTCGTCAATCTTGACAAAAGTCGCTATTGAAGGTACATTTAGTGAGTGTCACGCACCACGGATCCGGGATAGAGAACGTAGAGGGGGGCACTATGTCTGAAACGGGGAAATACGATGTCACCCAATATAAGCAGCCGTCAGTGACGGTGGATGTGGTCATCTTGAGCGTGGTCGAGGGTCAGCTCAAAGTGCTGCTTATCAAACGCAAGAACTGGCCCTTTGAAGGGATGTGGGCTATCCCCGGTGGATTTGTAGATATGGATGAGCCGTTAGAGGATGCCGCCGCCCGCGAGTTGTACGAGGAGACAGGAGTAGAGGGGGTGTATCTGGAGCAGTTTTACACCTTCGGTCGGCCGGGCCGTGACCCCCGCACGCGGGTC
>JBBIJG010000037.1:0-7497 GCA_037446095.1 Caldilineae bacterium | reverse complement strand
AATCCCCCGCCCCTGGCCTTTGACCACGTTGATATTCTAAAATGCGCTCTCCAACGGCTGCGCCACAAATTGGAGTTCACTGCTCTTGGCAGCCTGTTCATGCCCGAGGAGTTCACTCTGGGCGAACTGCGGCGGGCCTATGAGGTGATTTTGAACGAGAAGCTGGATAGCCGCCGCTTCCGCCGCAGGGTTTTGGCCGCTGAGATCCTGGAGAAGGTAGGGACACGGCGCGAGGGTAGCCGCCGTACGGCCAGGCTATATCGTTTCAAGGCCAAGCTCTAAGAGCCTCCTCGAAGAGACATTTAGAGTGGAGGCTCTTCAGCCGAAACCGGCGTGCAGCAGGCTGTACCATTTCAACCCCCCGCCAGTTGTCAAAGGGGGCAACACTGCGCCTGGCAGCCCAGCCATAAACCGCTAAACCTGCGGGGGCAAGTCGTTACCTCAAAACGGGGGCTGCTAACAGCCTCTCGGAGAGACCTTCTGGAATGGAGGCTTTCAGCCGGAATCTGGCCATTGCATCGGCTAAAGCCTCCGCTTCGGGGCTCCAAAGACGTTTCCCCTGGTTGACTTCGAGGGGCTCTAACCCAGTTTGAAAAGGGCGGGCAGCCTCATGATCAGGCCCATATCGCCTTTGACCTTGATCTTGCCCCTCATGAAGGCCTGAGCCATATCCAGTTTGCCCTGGGTTATGGCCACGTAGTCGGCTGCTGCCATGCCGATAGTGGCGCTGGGCCTGTCTATCCCTCCCGCTGTGACGGTGCATTGGCCGTCGGCTATTTTGACCACCCAGGTACCGCCGCCCTCACCGGTCAGCTCGAACTGGAAGGTGGCGTTGATTCCTTTTGCCTTGTCCGGCAGGAAGAGAAGAGGCAAGGCTTCCACGCTCTCTTTGGCTGTAGCAGGTATGTCCATTGGTATCCTCCTTCGAAATTGTGGACAGGGTTTTGCTTTACTCCCGGGTCAGGATAAAGACTTCAATCAGGCTGAAGACCGCCAGCACCAACACGGCAATGATCCAGTTCAAGGCCCGGAGCATCTGCAGCCAGACACAAAGCACCAGAAACAGGGCCACCCACCCACTCTGGCGGATGGGGCACCAGTGGCTTATTGCCCGCCCTTTGGGCCGGGCGAAACGGCGGTTAAGATAAAAGGCCACCGGCACGAAGCTCGCAATCAAAGCCATGAAAAGCAGGGGAAAAAACAGGAAGCGCGCTGCGGTTTGGGGGCTGAAGCCGGTTATCAAAAAATATAACCCCCCCCAGGCGAAAACGGCCAGGAGTGCGGAGAGGGCCGAGACCTTTCTGCTGCTCATCATGGCTCCGTCAGTGGGTGCTATTTTCTTTTGGGAAGAGACTTCTGGTGATTGTAGAGCAATTCCCTGATGGCCAACATTTGGCGACGCAGTTGGCTGTCCTCTTCCATCTGGGCCCGGATCTTCTCGTAGCCATACAACACCGTTGTGTGATCCCGTCCCCCCAACGCCCGGCCAATTTGAGGCAAAGAAGCACCGGTCTCTTCCCGCGCCAGATACATGACCATCTGGCGGGCTGTGGCAATGTCCTTACTCCGCCGAGGGCTAAGTAAGTCTTCGGTTTCCAGGTTGTAGAACTGGGCCACGGCTTCGAGGATCCGATCAACAGAAAGAGAGCCCGGGGCGGGACCAAAGTCCTGCAAGGCCTGGACAGCCACCTCAACCGTCAAGGGGCATCTCATCAGGCTGGCGTGGGCAATCACCCGGTTCAAAGCGCCTTCTAACTCCCGGATGTTACTTTGAATCCGGCGGGCGATGAGGTCTATGACTTCCTCCGGCACAGGCACAGCCTGTTGTTCGGCCTTGAAACGCAAAATGGCGATCCGGGTCTCCAGGTCTGGGGGTTGGATGTCGGCAATCAGGCCCCATTCAAAGCGGGAACGGAGCCGCTCTTCCAGAGTGAGGATGGCTTTGGGAGCGCGGTCGCTGGAGATGACGATCTGTTTGTTGGCCGCATGTAGGGTGTTGAAAGTGTGGAAGAATTCCTCTTGGGTGCTTTCTTTCCCGGCGATAAACTGAATATCATCTATCAGCAAAACATCAATGTTGCGATACCGTTCGCGGAACTCATCGGTGGTGTGGTTGCGAATGGAGTTGATCAACTCGTTGGTGAAAGTTTCTGAAGAGACGTAGAGCACCCCGCTGCAACGTCGTTGTGACGTGTAGCCTATAGCATGAAGCAGGTGGGTTTTACCTAATCCCACTCCACCGTAGAGGAATAAGGGGTTGTAAGCCTCGGCCGGTCTCTCGGCGACGGCCAGCGAAGCAGCGTGCGCCAACCTGTTGTTAGGGCCCACGACAAAGGTGTCAAAAGTGTACCTGGGATTCAGCATGGTCGGTGGGCTGGTGGCAGCAGGCTCGTCGGGCAAAGGAACAGCGGTTTGCCACAAAGGTAGCGCCTCACTGTTATCGGGTGGCTCTTTGGGCCAGACGGTGAATCTCACCTCGACGCTCCGGCCTACAATACCGACCAAGGTGCGCTTGACGGTGGTCAGCAGGCGATTCTCCAGCCAGTCTTTGGCGAAGGCATTGCCTACCCCGATAATAAAAGTGCCATCCTCGTAAGATACGACATAAGTATCTCTGACCCATGTGTCAAAAGTGGCCTTAGGCATTTGCAGTTGCAGTTCGCCCAGAGCTGCCTGCCAGATCTGGTCGGCTTTCATTTTTTTCCTCTCCTCGCCTGATGTAGGCTGGCGCAGCGAACAGGCGCCCTGGGACTGTCCAGGCTGTCATTGCGAGCCGTCGGCTCGCGAAGGACCGGCAAGGGCCTCTTGGGGCCCTTCCTGGTATTACCCTGACGGGTACCTGAACAGTTACGCGCCCTGATGGGCCCGATGGGCCAGGAGTTAAGCCCTCACAGGATAAGTCTTTTGTGGCGTCAGCTCGCCCACGTAAATCGTTAGGCGGAGAGGGCAAAGCTCCCTGCGGAGGCCGGGTTTCCAGCCCACCAGATGAGCGAGGGGATACTCCTCGCGCTCTTCGGGCTTTCGCTGCCCACGTTCCCGATAGACATGGGGAACACCCGTGCAAGAGTCATTGACCCCAAGTCATTGAGAAGATCCTCACTGAGGCTCTGGTGGAGGCCAAAAATCCTGCGGTTGACAGAGTGGACCGTGGGGTGTGAGGCGGAAATTGGGATGGTGCAACGCCAGAATATGGGGAAAATCTCCGGCAGTGGGGTAACCGCCATTGGCGCAACCTTAGAGGAGCCATCCGTTCGCCTTGCTCAAACGGTCATGTCATATTTTAGCAGAAGTCGGAGATTTTAGCAATAGGTTTCCCCTTAAAATCGGGGCGCCCCTGCGTTTTTTTAAGGCTCTCGTTCGGGCTTTGCAGCCTGGTATCTTAATGCCCTAGAGGTTGTAGCTGAACCTGAAATATAACTTATATCTAGTGCTCCACCGCCGGACCTGGCCGAGGAGTCTTATTTTGGGCGTTTCCGTGACGACGGTTGACCGGTTTCTTTGGAGACCTGAGCTGGCTGGGGAGGGCAGATACCCTGGCCAGGGGAGCCAGGTGGGGCTTCAGCCTTGCGTGGCCCGGCGTTAGCTATGCCCCGCCCGAAGTAGTCACAGTGTCCCCGAAGGACACAGCGCTCGCAGCGAGGCCGCTGTGCTTTGCAGACCTGCCGCCCATGGGCGATCAGGTTGATGTGGAAAGGATAATGGATTTCCGCCGGAAGCAATTCCTCCAGGATGGTGTGGGCCTGCTCCCTGGTCGTTGTAGGGCCGATCAGACCCAGGCGCCTGGTCACGCGATGGACGTGGGTGTCCACCGGGAAAGCCGGCCTGCCCAGGGCAAAGCAGAGAACGATGGCCGCTGTTTTGGGGCCTACTCCTTTGATGGAGGTCAGCCATTTCCTGGCTTCCTCGGTTTCCATGTCCACCAAAAAGTCCAGGCTGAGCTCGCCTTGCTGGTCCGTAATCAGGCGCAAGGCATTCTGAATCCGCGGCCCTTTCTGGTTGGCCAGGCCGGCCGGACGAATGGCTTCCACAAGTTCGGCCGGGTCCGCATCGCGCACCGCTTCCCAGGTCGGAAATCTCTCTCGCATTTGGGCAAAAGCCCGATCACGGTTGAGGTCGTTGGTGTTTTGTGAGAGGATGGTCGAAACCAACGTGGCCACGGGATCACGGCCCGATTGCCAGGGGTGGAGGCCATACTCCTGGAGGAGCAACTCGTGGACGGCGAGGGCCTTATCTCTCAAATGGTGACGATGAACCGCATCCAATGAGTTCATCTTGTAAAGGGGGTCTCAGCATGATGGCTGCGGCTATCAGGGTAGCCGCAGTGGTCATGGTCACGGCCAGGCCTATTTTGAAAGCGACGGGATCAAAAATGAATTCAACGACATGGTGGCCGGGAGGGACCAGCACGGCGCGGAACAGATAATCGGCCCGGTAGACCGTCTCCTCCTGGCCATCCACGCGGGCTCTCCAGCCGGGGTAGTCCGTATCTGAAAGGAAGAGAAAGCCAGCCTGAGTTGCCGTCACCTCTATCACCACCCGATTGGCTTCGTATTCGACAATCTTGACCTCCTCTGGCCCCCTGGCCGGGGCAGATTCGCCAGCCATCTTTTCCAGGCGGGCCAAGGCCCCTGCATCTTCCAGGAGGATCGAAGACGAGAGGTCAAAGTCATTATTAACCAGGTGGGCCAGAATCGCTTCATCTGAACCAGGGACCTCGGCCTGATGTACCAGGAAGGCCCGCGGCATCACATCCAGGTTCTCGTAGATGTGGAGACCCTCCTCGCTGTAGACCTGGCGCAGGTTGTTGTGCCACCAGTCCTCTGGTTCCGCACGGGCAGTGAGGATATATTTCACCCCGGCCAGGTTGAGGAGGCGCGTGTTCTGGCGCAAGGCGTCCATAAACTCCCCGTAGCGCCGCAGTGGAAGAGACGAGACGACCCAGGGCCAACTCCCGATCTCTGGAATGTGGTAAATCATGGCAAAGTAGCCCCGCAGGATTTGAGGAGCGGCCCCTTCCCTGTCGGGGGAATAAATGCGGGCCAGACCCAGGTTCTGCTCCAGCAAGGCCGTAGAAGGCCGCTTGTCAAAGTACGAAGCCTTCTGGACCGGATTGATGGTTGTCCCCCCCGTCATGAAGAGGTCAAAGGCGATCAGGCCCGCGGCCATGACCTGAAACCAGCGAGGGGGGATCTTTTTCCGAAGGAAGAAAAAGAGCAAGAGCACGCTGGCATTGGACATCAGCAGAAAGAAGAGGATGGGATTCAGGAGGGGAGGAAACAGTTGGGCCAGCAGATTGGTCTGAGGGACATTGGGGAAACGGGGCAGGTAGCGGATCAGAGCCCGTACAGCGTAGATGGCCATCCCCGCATAGACGTGCTCCAGAATAAAGTCGGTGGCCGCCATGGCCTGTCTTTTGTAAAAGAAAAGGAGCGGCAGAGTGAGGGTGGAAAGGAGAGTGAGGACGAGCAGCACCTGCGACAGGATGCGCATCGAGCGGGCCTGGCGTTGCTCCACCAGGTAATCCAGGCCAAAACCGGCCAGGATGCCCAGGCTGAGAGTCAGGGTGTAGAGCCACCGCGCCGGGGTCCGGAAGTAGTTATAAACCGGCACGTAAGCCAGCAGGTGATAGAGGGGTGTGGCGTTGCCTACAGCCAGCAGGACCGAGAGCAGTGCCAGGAGGCCAAAGAAGCGCACTTCTCGATTCCGGCGTCTACCCCAGGCCAGAGCAGCCAGAAGCAAGGGCAAGAGGCCAACATAACCGTGATGCTCTTCAAAATAGGGTTCCCCTTTGTACCCGGTGACCAGATTGCCCAGGAAATTGGGGAAAAGGAAGGAGAGCATCCGAAACGGGGATAAGGAGTAAGCGGTCACAAAATCGTAGGTGCCGCTTTCGGAGAGGACGGACAGCTCCTTCAATTGCCAGGCCGGGATCAACTGGACGGCGGCCAGACCCATCCCAACCGCTACGGTGGTCAGCGAGATAAGAGAAAGGGCGAGGAGCGAGCCTATTTCAACCCGGGGCAGGGTCAGCAGGCTGTAAAAATAATAAAGGCCGAGGGTGATCAGAATGTAAAGGATGATCTGCGGATGAGAGGGCAGGATTTGTAATGCCAGGACTACCCCTGCTCCGGCGGCAAAGGCGTAACTGCGCCGGCGGATAGCCTGAGAGAAGAGGCAGAGGATCAAGGGCAGCCAGATGGAGCCGGTCAGGATGCTGATGTTGGTCAATTGGGCCATCAGGAAACCGCCGAAGGCGAATACCCGGCCAGAAATAAAAGAACCGGCACGGCTGATGCCCAGAGAGCGGGCCAGAAGGTAGGTGAAAACTCCGGCCAGGCTGTAATGAATGACGATGAAAAGGGTCAGAGCGTA
Organism: Caldilineae bacterium; assembly: GCA_037446095.1. Classification (GTDB taxonomy): domain Bacteria; phylum Chloroflexota; class Anaerolineae; order E26-bin7; family E26-bin7; genus E26-bin7. The sequence goes on along the minus strand of JBBIJG010000037.1, from coordinate 1,125 downwards.
GTAGGGAGGGATAGGCAGGGCGAAAAACAGGTTGAAAGGATAGAGAGGGCCGACCTCTGGTTCGGCTAGCAGAGGAAAGCCCATAAAAATGTAGGGATTCCAAAAGCCAAGCTGGCCCTTCTTCAGCAACTCCATCAGGAAGATCTTGCCTGGGTAGTGGAGCCGCTCTATGTCCAGATAGTAGAAGGTGTTAGGAAGAAAGACCACATCGGCAAAACAGACCAGGGGCAGCAGAAACAGAATCACCACGAGCGCTATATCTTTCCGGTTCGCCGAATTCATCCCTGGTATCTTTCTCATTTGCCCTTCTCCCCTGGCGTAGAGAGAGGCCAGACAGAAGAGACGGTTTCTACAGCCATCCGATAACCGATACAACTTATTCTACCTGACCCCCATCATATTGTCAAGAGACAAAACCTCTGGTATAATGGTGTTGAAGGAGGTGATGCAAATGATTGAGGCTTTCTCCCACCTCGCTACCAGTCTGGGGCTCTCTGCCTCGGCGGGCCTGAACGCCTATCTGCCCCTGCTGGTCGTGGCTTTGACAGCCCGCTTTTTCCCCAACCTGATCACCCTGAACAAGCCCTGGGATGTCTTGACCAGTTGGTGGGTCATCGGTGTTCTGATTGTCCTGCTGCTCATTGAGATGACTGTGGACAAGATCCCGGCTGTGGACAGCATCAATGACATCATCCAGACCTTTGTGCGGCCCGTGGCCGGGGCCATCCTCTTCGCCGCCAGTTCCAATGTCATCGCCGAGATCCACCCGGTGCTGGCCATGATCTGCGGCCTCATCCTGGCTGGCGGCGTCCACGCGGCCAAGGCCACGGTGCGGCCGGTGGTCACCGGCACCAGCGGCGGCACCCTCAACCCGGTCGCCAGCCTGGCCGAGGACATCGCCTCGCTGGCGGCCTCCCTGCTGGCCATCCTGGTGCCCCTTCTCATCGTACTCCTGATCCTGCTGGCCTTTCTCCTGGGACTGCTGTGGTACAGACGGCGCAAGGCGCAGGCCAGTTGGTGAGGAAAGGTGCCCATCCGAAAACCAGCCTGCCCGGACAGCCTGGAAAGGCTGTCCTACACCTGTTTTCGGATAGGTCCAAAATCATAGAAAAGGGAGAAATGAAA
>JBBIJG010000036.1:2466-10835 GCA_037446095.1 Caldilineae bacterium | reverse complement strand
CGTCGAAAAAGAGCGTCGTAACCCATCCACAGTGTAGGTGAGCGGCATGGCGTGAGCAAGGTATCGCAACCCTTCTGGCATCGCCGAAATCGGGTATACAACACCGCACAGGAATATCATCAGAAATCGAGGCAAATTGAGCAGGGTCTGAGCCTCAAATACCTCTTTCACCAGAACACACAAAAGGGCGCCGAGGGACGAGAAGACCAGGAGCGAGGGGATGATGATTATCAGAAGATGGAGCAGATTGGGACAAGTCCGAAGAACAACGACTGAGCCTGTGGTCACTATCACTGTCATGATGAGCCCGAAAACAGCACCCCCCATCACCTTCCCCAGAAGCACCGCCGGAAGACTGATGGGTGCCAGGAGCAACCTTTCCAGAGAACCGAGCCTGAGCTCGAAATTGATGACCACTGCCTCCGCCGCGGTGGTACTGAACAGGATGGTCATGGCCATGAGCCCGGGCACCAGTTCTTCAAAGCCCCGAGGATTTCTCAGATAGAAAGCCAAAACCCAGGCAATGGGAAAGACGATACCCCAGCTAACCGAGGGAGGCTTGAGATAGTATGTCTTCATGTCTTTTAAGGCGATGGAATAAATGCCTCGCCAGTTATCACGCCACATCTATCTTCCCCCTTTCTCAACAGCCATAACGACGGGGCTCAAACCCGTAACCTTGATAAAGGCATCCTCAAGACTCGGTTTGATGCTATTTATTGCGTGTATCTCCAGGCCTTTGTCCTTAGCGAATTGGAACACGTTAGCATATACGTCCGTGGGAGTGCCGCCGTAAATTCGCACTTTGTCATGGTCTATGGCCACTACTTTAACCCCTAAAAGCCTGTTCGACAGATCTTCTACCAATCTAGATGTCTCTCTCCCAAAGGAGAATTCAATCACAGATTCTTCTTCGGCGGCCGCCTTTAGGCCTCTGGGGGAGTCAGTTTTTACGATTCGCCCCCCAACCAGAATAGCCACACGGTCACACAAAAGGTCTGCTTCCTCCAGGTAATGGGTGGTAAGGAAGATGGTGATCCCCTGCTGGCGAAGGTTGCCGATCAAGTTGCGCAAAGAGCGAGCAGCCACCACATCCAACCCGACTGTGGGTTCATCCAGAAAGAGAATCTCAGGGCTGTGAATCAAGGCTGCGGCAATGACCAGGGCCCGCTTCAGGCCACGAGAGAGTGTACGAAAGAGACTATCCCTTCGCTCGTAAAGCCCAAAGGTTTTCAGCAACTCCTCTGCTCTTTTCCTACGCTGGGCGCGGGGGACACCATAAAGCTGAGCCATGAATAACAGGTTGTCCATAGCGGACAACTCGTCGTAGAGATTGGACATTTCAGGAACAACCCCAATATGCCTTTTTGCTTTCACGATCTCCGAGTGAACGTCGAACCCCAAAACGGACGCTTTCCCATCCGTGGGTTTGGAAAGCCCGGTGAGCATCCTTATGGTTGTGGTTTTCCCCGCGCCATTCGGGCCGAGAAATCCGAAAATCTCGCCCTTCTCAACCTCAAAGCTGATATGGTCAACGGCCAGAATCTGCCCATAGAACTTGGTCAACTCTGACGCCTGGATGACGTTCTCTTTGCTCATTGCTCCACACCTACAGCGCAGCACTTCTCCTAATGGCAAGTTTACTCTACGATGGGCGAAGGTGCATTTCACTTTGGGGGCAGGATTTGAGGAAGGCTTGTCCTAACCTCTCCCTACCCCCGCCCGTCTGCGGCGGCCACCCCCTTCCCTCCCCGCAACGGGGAGGGAAGGGTGGCTGGGGGGATAGGAGAGGTCTCTGAGCCAGGTTGCCGGTAACTCGCCCCAGAACTGAAATACACCCGATGGGCGAAGGTCTCTTGACCGAGCCTAGGCCTACATTTCGCATCCCTGAAATTTCTATTCGAGCTCCTGGCGTAGCCGAAGGCAATGCCTTCGGCTTTAACCGGTTCGCCAGCTCCAAAACCCGCCTAAAGGCTCTACTCCGACTCTCGAAAATGCTTTTGGAGGTGGATTAGATAGCAAAGGGTGCGGAAAATGGGCTAGGCGGATGAGACGGCTTTAGCCGTTCAAGAGGATGCAAAGCGACTGAAGTCGCCACTACGAACCCCTACATTTTACAGCCTGTACAAAAAACTGCAGCCCTCTCGCTTTACCCTTGATCTCATCAAAGCCAGCCTCTCTCAACAAATCGGCGACTTGATCAAAAGTGAATTTGAACATGCCCACGTGATCTTCGTAAGATTCCCCTACCATCGCGAGAAGGAACTTGAGCAGGCTGCGCCTCCACCCGGAAAGCCAGTCCCGGTTGTAGTCCTTGAGCATCAAACTGCCGCCGGGCTTCAGGATTCGGAATATCTCCGAGAGGCCCTGGCGCGGATCCTCCCACTCATGGAACGAAGATTGGGTGACCACCAGGCTGACGGAATTGGACTCGATGGGTATCTCCTCGGCCTTTCCCAACCTCGTTTCAAAATCTGACATCCCCGCTTCATCGGCGTTCTTCCTGGCTATCTCCAGCATGTCACTGGAAAGGTCCACTCCGATGATCTTGGCTTGCGGCCAGAGCTTGTGGAGCTCAATGGCGAGGATGCCCGGCCCGGTGCCCAAATCCACTATGACGGCCCCACTTTCCAAAGGGGCCAGAGATGCCACGATCTTTCTGGCGAAAGGAGCGTAAGACAACCTTGAAGACATCTTTGCCCATCGGGCGTGTTGCTCTGCTCTTTCTTTGTCCCATTCTTGTTGCTCAGCCATTCTTTCTTCCTTCCGCCGTTTCGTGCTTCTTCTCAATTGCCTCCAACACCTTATCCGGCGTGATGGGGAAATCCTTGATCCACACCCCGATGGCGTCGTAGACGGCGTTGCCCACGGCCTGGAACAGGTTCATGGCCCCAGCCAGCCCGGCCTCCTTGGCCCCAAAGGGCCCCTCGGGGTCCATGCTCTCCACAATGATGGAGTTGATGACCGGGGGCATGTCCACAGCCAGAGGCACCTTGTGCTCCAGCATGTGGGCGTTCAACATCTGTCCGTTGTCCCAGTAGTGCTCCTCCAGCAGACTGGCCCCTACCCCGGCCCGGCCCACGTTGCCTTCGATCTGCCCTTCCACAACCATAGGGTTGATAGCGAACCCGCAGTCGTGCGCCCCGGTGACCTGGACCAGCCTGACCTGCCCGGTCTCGACATCCACCTCCACCTCGGCCACAAAGGCCCCAAAGCTGAAGGTGCCAGCGTGTTGCCCTCTGGGGTTGCTGACCCACTCCCGCTTCGGGTCCACGTGGGGCATGTAGGAACCCCGGCCCATGATGGGCTTGTTCTTGAGCAGAGCCGTGCGGATGACCTGATGGATGGGAATGCCCTTTTCAGGGTCCTCCACCACAAAGACGCGGTGGTCTTTGAGGTCCAGCGTCTTGACATCGGCCTGCAGCATCTCCGCCGCGATTGCCAGCAATTGGCGTTTGGCGTCTTCGGCTGCGGCCCGCACGGCGTTGCCGGAGACAAAGGTCGCCGCCTGGGAATAGGAGCCCTGGTCCAGGGTGGTGATCTCCGAATCAGCAGAGACCAGGTTGATCTCGTCCATGCGCAGGCCCAGGATGTCGGCGGCAATCTGGACCACCATGCTGTCGTTGCCTGCGCCGGTGTCCGCCACACCGGAGATGAGGGTGGCCCCACCGTCCTCGTTGAACTTGATGTAGGCCGAAGAGCCCCCGCGGATGCCCATGGGGAAGCCGACCATCATCCCGTTGCAGCCCATGCCAATGCCCCGGCCGTAGGGGAGCTTGCCCCGTTTTTCCTTCCAGCCGGACTTTTCAGCCGCCTTCTGGATGGCCTCGCTGAGGCCGCAACTGATGACCCTGGAGCCAGTGGCCTGGATGTCACCGGTGCGCAAGGCGTTCTTCAGGTGGAGCTCCAGTGGGTCAATGCCCAATTCCTCGGCGATCATGTCCAGTTGCATCCCCAGTCCGCCCAGGAAGCCCCGTCCGTGGGAGGCGTACATGCCCCGAATGGGTTTGTTGGTGTAGACCCGATAGCCCTGGAAACGCACGTTGGGCAGGCGGTAGGTCTCTTCCCAGACCAGGAAGGGCACCGAAGCGGCGATGGGCCCGGTCGAGCTGTAGGCCCCGCCGTCCATGATGGACTTGATCTCGGTGGCTATAATGGTGCCGTCTTTTCTCACCCCTGTTTTGGCCTCTACAATGTGGGAATGGATCTGGCGCACACAGGTGAAACTCTCCTCGCGGGTGTAGACGATTTTGACCGGCCTCCCGGCTTTGCGGGACAACAGAGCGGCGATGAATTCGGCGGGGAAGATGTCGGACCGCCCGCCAAAGGCCCCGCCTGCATAGCATTTCCGCACCTTGACCTTGTGCAGCGGCATCTTGAACAGATTGGCCAGGGCCTTGGCCTTGGTGTGAGGAGAAGCGTTGGGCAGCCAGACTTGCAGGTTACCCAAAGGGTCAAAATCGGCCAACACGGCGTAGGGCTCAAGCTGAGTGTAGGCGTGCTCGACGGCGGTGAAGCGGTCCTGGCGGACGTAATAAGCCTCGGCAAAGCCCTTCTCTACGTCCCCTACCTCAATGGGCACCAGGATGTTGACGTTGTTCTCCACGTGGTCGTGGATCCGGGGGGCTCCGGGCTGCATGGCCTCGATGGGATCAAAAACCGCCGGCAGGACCTCATAGTCCACCCGGATCAGCTCCAGGGCTTCCATGGCCGTGTCCTCATCCACAGCCGCCACAGCCGCCACCTCCTCCCCGAAGTAACGGACCTTGTCCACCGGCAGCAGTTGCTGGTCCTGGGTGTAACGGAACACCCCCCATTTCACCCCTTCGGTGTCCTTGCCGGTCACGACGGCCTTGACGCCGGGGAGCTTTTCCGCTTTGCTGGTGTCAATGTGCAGGATCCTGGCGTGAGCGTGGGGGCTCCTCAGGATCTTGCCGTAGAGCATACGGGGGAGGACCAAATCGGCCGTGTACAGGGCTTCCCCTGTGGCCTTGGGCACCGCATCAATCCTTGACATTCTTTTTCCGACGACAGGATGTTCATTCATAGCCGCCTCCTTGAATCATCTGAGTCTCAGTGGATGGCAAACCAAGCTTGTAGTGCGCACTTTGCGCTCCAGACGCGCTGAAGCGCCTTGCCTGGCGATAAATCGCCAGGCTAAAGGAGCCCAAGCCCGCCAATGCTACTCGCCTCTGCTCCGGCTGGATGTGTAATCCAGCCCTCGGGCCGCCGGATTGCAAATCCGACGGGAGCAGAAAGGCTCCTTTTGGAATCCCAGCCCACCAATATACAAGTGACTAGCTTTTCAAGCTGTAGCGCTCGCCATATAAACCACCCTACGGTTACTGGAATCAATTTTCGAACTTCATAAATGCCCTTGCAGCAACCAGAACAGCGTGCTTCAGCACGTTTGAGCCGTTCAGTCCAAAGGCCCGCCTGTGCGTGTATGAGGAGGCGCTAAACATAATCGCAATTTTCCGACACACTCTGAAGCGGGCTAGCTGAGGGCGATTTATCGCCCTTCACTCTTTTAGCCCGACGATTTATCGTCGGGCGGGACCGAGCGGAGAGACGCTCTCGGTCTGGCTAAAATGGCTTGGAGAGTGGAGCCCTTCGACGGGCTCAGAACTTCAGGCGGAAAAGACTGCTGAAGCCCAATGCTGCTAAGAATTCAAAATTGGCCGGTTTCGCCCAACCAGGAGCAACCGCGTAAACGCTCCACTCCGGAGTTGAGGCTTTAGCCGGTGTCATGGCCACTGCCAGAACCGGCGCCAACGCCACTTCCTTGTAGCATTGGGCTGAAGCCTCTACTCCAAGCTGGGGTTTTCGTCGCGTCGCTCCAGGCGAATCCTCCGAAACTGCACGTCGCCCCAGGTGAAATCCGACTTTTGATAGTCCGGGGCCAGGCGGCTGACTTCCACCGTCAATTCGTTGTAACCGGGGCGCAGCAGGCCAGCGGGGACAGGGAAAGCCACGCTCACCCAGGTTGGAGCGTTGTCCCTGGCCGGGAGATAGCCTAATAGGTGATCGTTCAAGCGGACAGCGTTGTTCTGCGCGATACTATGCATGTATTCCAGGCGTAGGGTCCACTGCCCTCCTAACCGCTGATGCGCAGAAAAACGCTGATTCTGCCAGTAGAATCCCCCTCGCCAGACCAGGCTGGGGTTCCGGGCCCCGTACAGGGGCCGCATTATGGGCGGTCACTCGCTGTCACCCAGATGGACGGCTTCATCGGCGGCCAGGATGGTGATAGCTGGTGGCACGGGACCCAACAGGGCCGCCCGGATGCGGTCCACCCAACGGGCCAGTCGGTGGCCCCACCGTCGGTTTAGCTCCGTCTGTAAGGCGTGATAGGCGGGTTTCGGTTCCCCGTTCTCGTCCAGCAGACTGTAGCCAGCCTTCTCGTCTGTCGGTGGCAGCCCTTCGACAGGCCCCTGGCTGAGATTCCACACCGTAAACACCTGCACCCAGGGCCACTCTCGTTGTGCCTGACGCCAGGCCCCCGTCAGGTAGTCGGCCTGCTGCTGGGGGGTGACCGTCAGCCAGGAGCCCTCACCCACACCAGCCGTCGTCCAGCCAAGCTCCGTCACCCAAATGGGCTTGTCGCCGTCGCCATGAGCTTCCATGATGGCCCGCAGGTCCAACAGCCGCGCCAGGTTCAGCCCATCGTGGGCACCTCGTGGGTCATCCGGGGGATAGGCGAAGCCGTAAGGATGAGCGCCCAGAACGTCAAAGTAGTCTCCGGCCCCGGCCTGGTACATGGCCTCCAGGAAAACCCGGTCGTCCATCGCTTCGGCGTCCCGGTGGTTGGTAGGAGCCAGCCCGGCGCTGACGACGGTCGCTTCCGGGTCGGCGGCCTTGATGGCCTCGTAGGCTCGCCGCAGTAGATCGGTGTAGGCGGCAGGGTCCGGTGGGCAACCACCCCACTCCCTGGCCAGGTTGGGCTCGTTCCACACGATATAGCCCTTGATCTGCCCCCGGTAGCGCTGAGCCAAGGTGCCGGCAAAGACTGCATAGTCGTAGGACAAGTTGTCAACTTGTCCTACAGCCCAGGCCGGCAGACCGTCCAGGCGGACAATCAGGTCGAGACCGTAGTGCTCGGCGGCCCGCACGACGAAATCGGGATACTCCCAGTGCCATTCCTGGCGAGTGGGCTCGATCTCCAGCCAGGAGAAAACCTGAACCACAGCGTCGAATCCGCCCTCGGAGGCCAGGCGCAGCATTTCGTCGTCGGCCCGCAGGGTGTGGACCGCAGCAATGGGAGCGTGATCTACCTCATTGCCCAGGATCACCCAAGACGCTGCCAGCAAGAGCGGCAAGACGATCAGCAGAGCCCACCAGTTCCTGGGTTTCATGAGGGCTTCCTCCGAAAGATCCCCTGGTCGGTGGCCACGTAGACCTGCCTCCCATCGGGGCTCGACAGGATGGCCCGCACGCTGGCCGTCGTCGGCATGCCACCCTGCTCAGGACGCCAGGTAGCTCCTCCGTCTTCGGTGACGTAGAGGCCCTCATACATCGTCCCGGCGTAAGCGACCTGTTCGTCAATCGGGTCCAGTGCTACGGCGGTCACAGTGACCCCCGCCAGACCTTCACCCCAACGGCTCCAGGAATCCCCCCCATCCTGGCTGCGCCAGAGGCCATCGGTAGCCCCGGCGTAGATCATTGCCTCGTCCCGAGGGTCAATGACCACTGTGAACACCGTCTGCCCCTCCAGCTCTGGCGCAACACGCTGCCAGAGTCCCTCGTTTGAATTCCAGCGAAACAATCCGTCGTTAGCGCCAGCGATAAGAAGTCCGGAGGAACCCAGGTCTATGGAGATGACTTCTCGGGCTGCGCCCAGGCCCTCCCAGCGGGCTTCCCAATTCTGCCCACCATCCCAACTCTCGTACACCCGCTCGAATTTCAGCCGGACGTAGAGATGCTCAGGCGATTGGGAGTCCACGGCCAGGTCGGGCATGGCATGGCCAGTGAGCCCAGAGGTTACCTCGACCCAGGTCTGGCCTCCGTCCTCGCTGCGCAAGAGCCCCCCATCCGTACCCGCGTAGAGAACCTGGCCATCGGGGCCACTCTCAAAGACGTGCACGTGCCGGTCCTGGAATCCCTGGGGGACAGGCTCCCACTCATCGGCGTCCGAGGCTCGGCGGTAGATACCCATCCTGGTGCCAGCCAACAGTCGGCCCTGACCATCCCAGGCCAGGGCGTCTATTTCTATGTTGCCCAATCCCTCACCGCACCGCTTCCAAGTTCGACCTCCGTCCTGGCTCCGATAGAAGCCTTCCCAGGCTGCGGCGTACAACCGCGCCGGATCGTGGGGAACCACGGCCAGGTCCAGGATATCGGTTTCAGGATGCAAGCCGTTGTTAAAGAAC
>JBBIJG010000036.1:0-2366 GCA_037446095.1 Caldilineae bacterium | reverse complement strand
AACCACGGCCAGGTCCAGGATATCGGTTTCAGGATGCAAGCCGTTGTTAAAGAACGCCCAGTGGAGCCCACCGTCGTCGGAACGAGCCACCTGCCCGTTCAGGCCCACGTAGTGAGCGCCGTCGGCTCCCAGAGCGAAACCATACGTCCGCCTGTCCAAATCCGGCACAGGGACCCAGGTTCTTCCCCTGTCATCGGACCGGTAGACCTGGCTAAGCGTCCGGGCGTAGGCCCAGGCACCGGCCTCGGGGTCCACCAACAGAGCCGAGACATAGTCATCAGCCATCTGGGGTACAGAGGTCCAGATCGCTCCGGCGTCGTGGCTGATCCACAGGCCATGGCCAGCGGTGCCAACGTACAGGTCTTGGCCATCAGGGGAGACAGCCAAAGCCAGGAGGCTGGATTCGACGCCCCGCTGTCCAATTGGCAATGGGCTCCAACTTTCGCCATCGGCAGAAAAGAACAGGCCGACTCCAGCCAGAGCCAGATACAACTGCCCGGCGCAGTCCTGGGCCAGAGCGTAAGCCGGGCTCCGTGGAAGGTCGGTGGGCTGCCAGGCTTCGTCTGGGGCAGATCGATAATACAACCCATCATCCGCACCTGCCCACCACCGGCTCCGAAGCGGGTCCCAATGGAGGGTGAAGACGGGCTGGTTTGCCAACCCCTGGTCATCTCTGACCCAGGTTTCGCCATCATCGTCCGAGCGCCACAGCCCAGGTGGGTGATAGGTGCCGGCGTAGAGCACGCCAGGCTGAGCGGGATCGGCAGCTACCGCCAGGGTGAGGGTGTAGCTAGGCAGGCCCTGACTGAAGGGCTCCCAACATGCTACCTCGCTGGCTGAATGGCAACCCATCAGAAGGCTCAGCAGACCGCAAAGGATTGCCTGGAGTAGAGCCTTCAGGCGAGACTCTCCGGCTAAAGCCTCGACTCCAGAGCCCACTTGAGATCTACTGAGGCTTAGGGAAACGAGCAGTAGCGTCCAAACAGGCAGATAGTCCCACTGATACTCGGCCATTACATCTGACTACTGTCTACCTTCCAATTTGTTCAAGCGAGCCATGACCTCGTCCAACTGTTGCTGAAGCATCTCGGCTTCTTCCCGCAGGCGGCCCACTTCGTCCTTCTCGTATTCCCCTGGAGCGGGGATCTCGCCGTGGCCGTGCTCGATGCTCTCACGACAGGGTTGGACACCGCGCAGTTGACCGCTCAGGTAGAGTTCCAGGGCGCGGCGCACCGTGCCCGAGGCGCCGGTCACGGCCTCGATGCCGAGCTGCTCAAAGAAGGCGATGGCCCGTCCCCCCATCCCACCGGTGAGCATCACATCCACGCCTTGGCTGTGGATGAAACCGGGCACTACCCCCGGTGCGTGCTGGCCATAGTAGGGGTTGTCAATGGCATGGACAGCTTGAACCTCTTGACCGTTTACGTCTACGAGGATATAATAAGGACAGCGCCCAAAATGGGGGCTGACTATACTGTCGAGACCGTTCCGATTGTCGGCAGAGATGGCGATACGCATAGCTTAGCCTTCCTTTTCTAATTTGTCAAGCTGTTCCAGGACCTGAGCCAACTGCTGGCGCAGGTCGCTGGCCGTCTGTTTCAAGGCTGCGATTTCTTCTTCGCGGGTAGAGCGGCTTTCCATAGCCGCAGGTGCTGGCGGCGGTGTGGGTCCCCAGGCACCTTGTCCCATACCCATGCCCTGGCCCAAGCCGCGCCCCATACCCATACCCCGGCCCATTCCACGCCCCATGCCCCGGCCCATGCCCATTCCGGCGTGAGCCTGGACGCTGGCATCGGCGACGGATTGCAGCCGCCCGGCCTTGTAGGCCTCGACGGCCTCTCTCACCGTGCCACCCGTGAGCAGATAGATGGGCACGTTGGCTGCCTGGAAGACGTTGAAAGCGTTGGGGCCCACGTTGCCGGTCAACACGGCCTGGGCGCCCTGCTCGATGACGAACTGGGCGGCCTGGATGCCGGCTCCGCCTGCCGCCGACATGGCCGGGTTGTCTACGGCTTCGAATCTCATGGTTTCTGTGTCAACAAAGATATAAGTGGAGCACCTGCCAAAGACCGGACTGGCCGGTGCATCCAGGTCCGGGCCATTGGCTGTTACGACGATTTTCATTTGCTATTCCTCCCGTTTGACGGTATAATTAACCGCGGATGCGCGGAAAGACGGAGCGCATCCAGCAGCGTAGCACCCTCTCTGAAGCCTACATTTCGCGCCCCCGCAATTTCTATTCGCGCTCCCGGCGTAGCCGAAGGCAATGCCTTCGGCTTTAGCCGGTTCGCCAGCCCCAAAACACGCTCTAAAGGCTCTACTCCAACTCTCAAAAATGCTTTTGGAGATGGATTGGATAGCAATGG
>JBBIJG010000035.1:0-10884 GCA_037446095.1 Caldilineae bacterium | reverse complement strand
GATCTCCCTGGCCCCATACCGGGTGAGCACCTCTTCGATCTCAGCCACCACGCGCTCCGGGCTGTGACCTCTGGTCAGGTTGCCGAACACCTTACGGTCACAGAAGGTGCATTGGTAAGGACAGCCCCTGGAAGTCATCAGCACGGCCAGGGGGAGCTTACGATAAGATGCCGGCGTAGGTGAATAGGCAGACAAAGGCGGGAGGAGGTGCCTGGCCGGGAAAGGTATCGTGTCCAAATCCATAATGTAACCCCGGGGTTTGGTCAGGACAATCTCTCCATCCCTTTTGAAGGCCAGCCCGGCTATCCCTGTCAGATCGGCAAGCCCATTCCCTTCAATATGCCGGACCAGCTCCAACATGGTCAATTCGCCCTCAGCTATAACACCTACATCAAAGCAGTCATAGGAGAGGGCATTTTCCGGCACAGCGGAGACATGAGGTCCTCCTAGGACAATGACTGCTTGCGGCAGAATTTGACGAACGCTCTCAGCCGTCCTGCGGGCGTCGGGGAAAGCAGGGGTGGTGCTGGTGATGCCGACCACGTCGGGCTGGTATTCTCGCAAGGAATCCATCAACCGGGAGAGCGATATGCCGATGCTACAGTCAAAGATCCGCACATCATAGCCGTCCCGCTCCAGGACGGCGGCCAGGTATGCTAATCCCAGGGGAGGGATGATGTTCAGGACGATCTTCATGCTGGTGGTCTTACCAACCAGCGCCTCTGCCGTGTAAGGCGGCGAAACCAGGGCGATTTTCATCAAAGAACGGCCTCCTTCATTTGGGCTAGGAGCTCGTCTCACAGGTGGGCTTGCTTTACCCCACAGTCGGCAAGGTGGCAGGAAATGCACATCCGGCCCGCCGTTATCCGGTCAGGGAAAGGAGAAGCGGCCTACCGGCTGCGCCCTATTTTACTACAGAGCCAGTTGGTTGTCCAATTTGAGGTTGAGGGGTGTGACCCCACTCATGCAGCAAATACAAGATGGCTTCCAGCACCCCTCCACCGATAGCCCGGGCTTTGTCAGAGATGGTGAAGCAATATTCGCGCACCCCTCTGGGGTCTACGTCGCCGACCTTCATGCCCTCTCTCACCGTTAGGCCATCGGCCAGAAGTCCTCGCAGCACGCCGGAGATGGGAGCCAGCACGGGCCGATCACCAACGTGAGCTACCACCTCACCCGCCTCTACAGGGTCCCCGATGGCTTTCACGCCCTGGAAGACGCCTGTACCAGGGGCGCGCACCACTCGCTCGCTGGTGTAACCCATCACCGGCCCCGGTATCCCCGTATCCGACGCTGCCTGTCCCTTCAGGATGACCCGCCCCAAGTTGTGGCCACGCTGGGTCTCGATCACGGCGTGGGCGTCGAGGCCGGCGGTGAAACCCGGCCCCAGGGCGATAACGACCGGGGCATCGGTGAGCCGGGTGCCGGTGTTACGTTTGGCCATGATGGCATCCACAACCACAGTAGGCTTGATCGCCTGTACCACAGAGGCCTGAGGGTCAATCAGCACAGGCACAATCCTCTCCGGCAGGAGAGCCAGGGCCTGCACCCCATCTTCGACCAGGCGGGCCATCACTCCCTCGACGGTCACCTCCCTCGCGAAAACGGCTGAGGCAAAGGCTACGGCACGACGGATCACTGTCGGCTGGGCCAGTTCCGTGATGATTACCTTCATCCCAGCGCGGTGAAGCCGGTGCGCCACACCGGTGGCCAGATCACCTCCACCCTTGACCACGACCAAAATATCTTCCAGCATGGGTCCTCCCGGGAAAATAGCTTGACAGTAGCGCGGAACAGAATCTGCGTCTGGATGCATTTCCGGAGCGCGGCTTGACAGTGGAAGGGTTGCCCATCACCCCGGTACCTGGAATTATATCACCGACCTGACATTGACGCAAAGATTGCGCAAAGCTGACAGTTTTTGTGTCCTATGGTATAATATCCCTCAAAAAGGTGGAGGCTGGTGGTACGGGCTCTCTGGGGAGCGCCTACGTTTACATGCAGACCCGCCCTGCGAGGAGGGCGCTTAGCCTGGGTCGGAAAATTGCGATTATACACGCCCAGACGAGCCTTTGGGCCTGAACGTTAACGTTCAGGCTGAGCCGCTCAAGCGTGCTTCCAGCACGCTCTTCTGGCTGCTGCAAGGGCGTTGATGAAGTTCGACAATTGATTCCAGTAACCGTAGAGCGGTTTATTATGGAGCCACGTGATGGCCTACGATGGGCCTGCTACGCCGTGTAACAAGAACCAGGTTAACGGGGCGACAGCCCGTTTGGGGCATCGGCCGGAGGCGGAATGAGCCAGGATCAGCAAAGGATAGAGCGGGTCACAGAGATGTTAAAGGAGAGATGGGGTCTCAGGGGAGATGACATAAAAGTCATCTGCTCGCCATTGCGTATCTGCCCCCTGGGCGCCCACATAGACCATCAATTGGGCCTGGTCACCGGGATGGCTATTGATCGCCACATCCTGCTGGCTTTCGCCCCTCACCGAGAGGGCAAAGTCTGTCTCAACAGCACCACCTTTTCTCCACCGGTCGAGTTCTCATTGGATCATGTGCCGACCAGAGTGCCGGGAGATTGGGGGAATTACGTGCGCGGTGCCGTAGCCGCCTTACAGCAGAAATATGACCTCCAATATGGCATCTATGGCCTTGTTTGTGGAGACATGCCCGTCGGTGGCCTTAGCTCTTCAGCGGCGGTGGGCGTAGCCTATCTCCTTGCTCTGGAGCACGTCAACGGTTTAGAGGTGTCGCCCTTAGAGAACATCCGACTGGACCAGTACATCGAGAACGTTTACCTGGGCCTGAATAACGGCATCCTGGATCAGTCCATCATCCTCCTCAGCCAGGAAAAACACCTGACCTATCTGGACTGCCAGTCCGTGGAAGTCCAGATGATCGAGTTCCCTTCCCAGCAGGCTGACTTCGAGGTCGTGGTCGTCTACTCAGGGCTCAGCGAAGCCCTGGTGAGCACGGATTACAACCGGCGCGTGGCCGAATGCCAGGAAGCGGCCCGCCTGCTGCTGGAATGGGCAGGGTACAGGCCACCCTCTCTCTCGGATAGGACTCAGGACAGGTTGAGCTCAGGGCATAGCAACCTGGTCCTGCGGCTGGTGCCGGAGGAGGTCTATCATCTCTATGGCCCACGCTTGCCGGAGAAATTGGGCAAACGGGCTGCTCACTTCTTCACCGAGATGCAACGGGTGCGGGAGGGGGTGGCTGCCTGGCGTCAAGGGGATTTAGACACCCTGGGGCAATTGATCAGAGCTTCTGGAGCCAGCTCGATTCACAATTACGAGTGCGGCTGTGAGCATCTGATCACCATCTACGAGATTTTGAACGACTGTCCTGGCGTCTATGGGGCCCGTTTCAGCGGAGCTGGCTTCCGGGGCAGTTGTATTGGACTCGTCAATCCAGCCTATAAAGACGAGATAACCGAGGCTATCCGGCGCCGCTACCCACAGGCCCATCCAGACGTGGCGGACAAATATGGTGTCTACTTCTGCCGTCCCGCCGGAAAAGCCACCATGCTATAAATCCTGAGCTGGGAGCGCGTCTTGAATTTCCAGCCCCGCTCTTACAGGTTGGGGTAGTCCTGATAGTCCAACGGCCTTAGCCTACATTTCGCACCTCTGAAATGTCTATTCGAGTCCCCTGGAGTAGAGGCTTTAGCCGGTTCGCCAGCCCCAAAACCCGCCTAAAGGCTCTACTCCGACTCTCAAAAATGCTTTTGGAGGTGGATTGGATAGCAATGGGTGCGGAAAATAGGCTTAGTACAGCGGAGTCCCGAACTTGTTCAGGGCTCACCCACCTGGCAGGCAAAATCGCCCCCAACGAGTTGGGGACTCCCACGCCCGGCATCTCCGGTCATTGCGAGCCATCGTAGATGGCGAAGCAATCCCCACAATGCGACGAGGAGATTGCTTCGCCTGCGGCTCGCAGTGACGACCTGAACAGTTACCCTATTTGTCTGGCTGGAGATGACGAGATGCGCACCAAGACCCTGTGGATCAAAGACGAATACCTGCGGCTCATTCTGGCCGGACGCAAGACCGTTGAGGTCCGTGTGGGGTACACTAACGTCAAACGGTTGCAGGTAGGCGACCGATTGTTGCTCAATGACCAGCACCCGTTTGTCATCCGGCGGATAGGGCGCTATGCCAGCTTCCAGGAAATGCTGGCCCATGAGGATGCAGCTTCTATCGCACCCGACGTGCCACCTGGACAACTCCTTGAAGAGCTGCGCGCCATCTATCCCCCGGAGAAAGAAGCCTTGGGCGTTGTAGCACTGGAAATTGAGCCGGAATGAGGGGACTCAAGTGTTAGACGTGCTTCTGGTCGGCGCTGAAGAACTGGAGAACCTGGGCACTCGCTACCTGGCGGCCGTACTCCGTCAACACGGCTACTCGGTGGAGCTGGCCCCCTTTAGCACAGCCAACGACATGGACGCCGTCGTGCGGCAGGCGCAGCGGATCCGGCCCAGGCTGGTGGGGCTCTCGATCATCTTCCAGTACCGCGCCCCTGAGTTCCTGGCGCTGGCCAGCGAGCTGCGCCGCCTTCTGCCCGAAACGCACATCACCGCCGGTGGGCACTTTCCCACCTTTGCTGCTTCCCAGCTCCTGCGCGATTATCCTGCCCTCGACTCCGTGGTGCGCGGCGAGGGTGAATTGACGCTGCTGGAGCTCGTCCAAAAGCTGGACTCGCCCCAGGACTGGCCCACGGTCCTTGGCCTCTCGTTTCGCCGGGATGGGCAGGTGGTGGAGAACCCACCGCGCCCCCTCATCGCCGACCTGGACAGCTTGCCCTTTCCTGCACGCGACACGCCACCGCAGCATCACCTGGGCATTGGCTTCTCGCCCATCGTGGGCAGCCGGGGCTGTTACCGCGATTGCGCCTTTTGCAGCATCCGTTCCTTCTACGGAGCCAGCCGGGGGAAGGTCCAGCGCTTTCGCAGTGTGCCCAACCTCGTGGATGAAATGGAGATGCTGTACCACACTTTTGGGGTGCGCTTCTTCATCTTCAACGACGACGAATGGTTCCCGGCGGGGAGGGGCCGCCTGGCACGTGTGACCGCTCTGGACAGCGAACTCAAGCGGCGCGGGTTGGACGTGATCATGAGCATCAAGTGCCGCGCCGACGATGTGGCCGAGGACCTGTTCCGCCGGCTGCTGGACATGGGGGTGGTGCGCGCTTACGTGGGCGTGGAATCAGGGTCCGACCACAGCCTGCAAACCCTGAACAAAAGGACGACCGTGGCCCAAAACCGGCGGGCGCTGGAGGTGCTGCACAAGGTGGGGATGCTGGCCGACTTTGGGCTGATCTTCTTTGACCCGGAGAGCACCGTCGAGGACATCCGCGCCAACCTCGACTTTTTCCATGACATGGCCGGAGAGGGCCAGGCTCCTTTGAGCTTTGGGCGGATGGAAGTCTACGCCGGAACGCCGATCCTGGACCGCTTGCGGAGGGAGGGGCGGCTCACCGGCAACTACCTGGCGTGGAACTATACCATCCCCGACCCGCGCGTCGAGATGCTGTTCCGGCTGATGATTGCCACCATGCGCCACCGCCACTATGACAACGACGGGCTGGCCAAGCAATGCTCCATCGCCTATTACGAGCTGATGATGTACAGGTACCTGCTGGGGGAGCAGGCCGACCCGGCGCTGAGTGAGCAGTTGCGCCGGATCGTGGCCCGCGTGAACAACCACTCGCTGGCCATGCTGGAAGAGATGTTTGACTTCACCCTGCACGAAAACATCTACGACGCCAACCGGGTCAACGACCAGGCCGCAGCCTGGGCCAGTCGCGTCAATCTGTTTGACCTGCAGGTACAGGCAAAGCTTTTGGATTGGAAAGCGCAAGTAGCGCGCGGTGTTCAAATGGAGACCTGACAGGTTTTAGAAACCTGTCAGGTCTCCAGGTCTCCAAGGAGGTGAACATGGCACCCTGGAACAAGTTGCCCAAGGACTTGCAGAAGGCCATCCTGACTCTGATTGTCTTGTACGGCAGCACGAGCGTCTCCTGCCGCCTTGGACCGGTGATCTGCGATCCGCCACCGCCGCCGTCCGTGACGCCCATGATCTGCGACCCACCGCCACCGCCCACCACGGCACCCAAGCCGACGGCCACGCCGACCGTGACGCCCATGATCTGCGACCCACCACCACCGCCGTCTGTGACGCCCATGATCTGCGACCCGCCACCACCGCCACCATCGGGAGGGGAGTCCAGGCCGGATTCACAAGACCGCCTGCCACTGGCCGAGATCCGGGCGGTGGACATCGTCTGGGAGGATGGCCTGACCTTTGGCGCTGAAACCCCCTGGCCTGGCGCTCGCTACCGCTGGAGTGCGTCGGGTGGGACGCTGTCAGCGTCGGGCGAGCGTGTGGTCTGGCAGCCGCCCGCCGAACCGGGCCGCTATTTGCTCCAGGTGGTTGCCGATTGGGGACAGGCCGGCCTGGCTGTGGATGCGCTGACGTTGGTCGTCGAGAAAGACGGGAGCGTGACCATCTGCTGAGGGAACTCGTGTTGGAATCCCCATCGGTGACCAGTTCGTCGCCCGTTGACGTGCTCCTGGTCGAAGACCTGAGCCAGCAGCGTCTACCGGCCCGTACTCTGGCGGCGGTGCTGCGACAGGCGGGCCTGCGCACCCGGCTGGCCCACTTTGGGGCCGACCAGGATGCCGGTGCAGTCGTCCGCCTGGCAGAGCGCGAGCAGCCTCGCCTGGTGGTCTCGTCCATCCTCTTCGCCCATCGGGTGCCCGAACATCTGGCCCTGCTCACGGCCCTGCGCGAAGCTGGCGTGCGCGCTCACCTCACGATGGTGGGCCTGCTGCCCAGCTTTGCCTTCGCCGAACTGTTGACGGCCTGCCCGGCCCTGGATTCGGTGCTGTGTGGCGAGGCCGAAGCGAGCGTTGTGCAGTTGGCGACTGGTCTGGAGGAGCCGGCGCGCTGGCAGGCTGTGCCCGGTCTGGCTTACCGCTCTCCCACTCCGCACGCCAACCCCCTGCCGAAACCCCAGGCAAGCCTCGATGACCTGCCCTTCCCCGCCCATGATGAGGGCATACCGACCCGCCTGGGCTACGGTTTTGCCACCGTAGAGGGAAGCCGGGGTTGCTATCACGCCTGTACCTTTTGTCTGCCCTGTGCCTTCCATCGGGCGGCTGGCGCACCCTACAGGCTGCGCAGCCCTGCCCACCTCGTGGACGAGATGGAAGCGCTGTATCACCGGGGGACGCGGTTGTTCTTGTTCGACGACGAACAGTTCCTGCCGCCGGGCCGCAGGCGGGAGGAACGCGTGGCAGCATTGCGCCGCGAACTCGAACGACGCGGGTTGCGCATTGCCTTCACCATCAAGTGCCGGGCCGATGACGTGGACGAAGCGCTTTTCCGCCAGTTGAAGGAGATGGGCCTCTTGCGGGTATACATCGGCATCGAGTCCGGCTGCCAGGCCTCACTCGACTGGCTGGGCAAGGGCGTTACCGTGCAGCGCAACGCCGAGGCCCTGGCTGTGCTGGACAGGCTGGACATCGTGGCCGACTTTCGCAGCCTGCTATTTCATCCCTGGAGCACGTTAGAGACCGTTCGGGCCGACATCGGCTTTCTGCAAAGCATAGTCCCGTATATGGCCACATGCTTCAGTTTCCACGAGGTGGAGGTCTACCCTGGCACACCGCTGGCTGAGCGGCTGCGGGCTGAAGGGAGAGGCCAGGGCGACCCATGGCCGCTGCCCTACACCCTCGCTGACCCTCGGGCCGAACTCCTGCGCCGCTTGAGTCGCTTCGTCTTCAGCTCGTCGGGTGCCCATGCGGATATCCAAAACCTGCTCACACAGACCTGGTACGATCTGTTGTTGCAGCGTCGCTTTCGACCAGACCAGTCCGCGGCGGGTAAAGCGTCCAGGCTGAAGGCCATTGCTGCCAGCGTGAACGCACAGTCGCTCCATGTGTGGCAGGAGATGCTGGCCTTTGCCGAAGAAGGCGACATCTATGACGCGGAGCAGGTCAACGAGCGCGCCGGCGCCTGGGCCAACCGCATCCAGGCTATTTGCGTGGCGCCTCTGGCTGACGATTAAAATCGCGCCTGCGGTGCTGATGGTCCGCCCAGGCGCTTCGCTCAGAGGCGGGCGACCGGCGCATAGTGCCCTCAAGCCGGATTTCAATCTGGCGGTGGGGATTGTTTCGCCATCTACGATGGCTCACAACAACTGGAAAGGAGATTCATCATGGAGTTTTCAGAGCTAATCGAAAAGCGGTACAGTGTACGGGCCTACAGGCCCGACCCGGTAGAGGATGATAAGCTGCAACAGGTGCTGGACACCGCGCGTCTGGCACCGACCGCGGCCAATCGGCAACCCTTTCAACTGATTGTGATCCACACAGCGGGCCGAGAAACAGAGCTGAAGCGCATCTACAACCGGGATTGGTTTGTACAAGCACCACTGGTCATCTGTGCCTGTGGGATTCCATCCCAGGGTTGGGTCCGCAAAGACGGCAAGAACTATAGCGAGGTGGACGTGGCCATCGCTATGGATCACCTGGTTCTGGCCGCTACCAACCTGGGGTTGGGCACATGCTGGATTGCCGCCTTTGACCCCACAGCGGCCAGAGAGGTGCTGCACCTGCCCGACAATGTGGAACCCATCGCCTTCACGCCTTTGGGGTATCCAGCCGATCAACCGGGACCCAAAAAGCGCAAAGCGTTATCCGAACTGGTGCGCTATGAGAGCTGGTGAGAGCAGCGCAAAGGCGATTGTATTGGTTGCTTCCTCGAATGCGGCTGTGGGCTTTCCGGCGGCCATGGAAAGGTTGCGTGACGGGGGACGGGCGTTAGATGCTGTCGAAATTGCCGTGCGGGCGGTCGAGGATAACCCGGAAGACCATACTGTCGGATACAGTGGCCTGCCCAACTTGATCGGCGAAGTGGAACTGGATGCGCTGATCATGGACGGCCGCACCCTGGCCGCCGGGGCGGTAGCGGCGCTCAAGGGTTTTCGGCATCCGGTCAGCATCGCCCGGCGGGTGATGGAGGAGTTGCCCCATGTGATGCTGGCCGGCGAGGGGGCCGCCCACTTTGCCCGCGAGATGGGCTTTCAAGAGGAAGAACTGCTCACCGATGAGGCACTGCGCATCTGGCGCGAACGCCTGGAAGCCGAAGGCCATTCCCCCGAACTCAGCCGCTACTACGCTCGCATGAAAGAGTGGGCTCGCCGGTTCGTCACCGACCCGGAGAAAGCCGAGCGGGAATGGGGCACTGGCGTCACGGGCACGGTGGTCGTGCTGGCCCGTGATGGACACGGCGATCTGGCCGTGGCTGTCAGCACCAGCGGCTGGGCGTGGAAATACCCTGGCCGCGTCGGCGATACGCCTATTGTAGGGGCGGGCGGCTATGCCGACAACCGCTATGGCGCAGCGGGCTGCACCGGCCGTGGTGAGATGGCCGTGCGCGCGGCGACCGCCCGCTCCCTGGTGCTTTACATGAAAATGGGGCTGTCGCTGTGGGATGCGGCCCGCGAAGCCGTGCTCGACCTCTACGCGCTCGATGATCCGTATGCCAGCACCCTCAACATTGTCGCTATGGATGCCCAGGGCAACCACGTCGGCTTTAGCAACCGGCCCGAACAAAAATACATCTTCCAAACAGCCGAAATGGATGCGCCGGCGGAGCGCCCTCGCGTCTATGTGGGGCCAGATGGCAAAGCCACGGAAGGCTGAGAGATAAGCCAGAAGAATCCGGGCGTGATGGTTTCTTCTCCCGGCGAATTTCTGGCCGAAGGGGCGGAGCGAGCTGCGGCGCGATCTGGATGTCCTCACGCTGCCCACCCTGCGTTCAGAGCAAAAGCGGTAACCCGGCGCGGATGGGCATCGTCTTCTCCAGGTACAACCTGTGGCTGGCGCTTGTTCGGCTGCCATTGGGCATCACCGCCGATTGGCTGGGATGGCCCAGGCCGTTCATCATCACCGGTTTTACCCTGGCCGGGCTGGGTGCGCGGATCATGGACACCGCTGAGGGCGTGAACGGGTTGAGGGTTGGCCGGGCCATCACCGGCTTGGCGGCTGCCACCTGGGTGCCGCCGGTGGTGGCGTTCAGCGGCCTGTTTCCACCTGATGAGGCAGTGCAGGCCAGTGCCCTGCTGACCGCTGTGGGTACAGTGGGGCGCGTGCTGGCTATGATTGTCATGGGCCTGCTCAATGTTATCCGCTACCGGGCATGAGTATTCAGCAGGTGGTGGGCGCCGAGCGTACCACCGCTATGAGGTTGCACCAGGTCGTGTATGCTATCGGCATGTTCGGTGGGCCATGGCTGAGTGGCATCTTGGCCGACGCGGTGGGCATGCGGCCAATGTTCGGGATGACGGCGTTTGCCTGCCTGATCCTGAGCGAGTTCATTACCCGTTTGCTTGGGTAGGCGAAGGCACTGCATTCGCCGGGTAGGCGAAGGCAATGCCTTCGCCTACCCGGAAACACCTTTAGAAAAGGCCCTCCTGGGTCAATTGTGAGGCCACCGGAGGCTTCCCGGTACCATCCTTGCGATGGGGGAAAGTCCCATGCCTCTTGATAAGCGGCTTAAAAGATGCTATAATACTAATGTCAATCCGGTGGCGCGCCGACTCTTTGGAGGTATTAGAACTCTCGTTTGCTAACGCTTACATCTGGCTTCGCGCCTTCTTGCTTCGCCCGGAACTTCAGGTATGCTCAGCCGTTGCGCGCCATCACGGGGTCTTCAGGAAAGCGCATTTTGACATGATGGAAAATCAAGTTCGGCCCCGCCCGACGATAAATCGTCCCGCTTCAGAGTGTGTCGGGAAATTGCGCTTATTTTTAGCGTGTCCCCCATACACGCCCAGACGGGCCTTTGGGCCTGAACGTTAACGTTCAGGCTGAG
>JBBIJG010000034.1:10782-11016 GCA_037446095.1 Caldilineae bacterium | reverse complement strand
TGGTCTCCCTGTAGAGTGTGGGTAGCCCGGACGTGGAACGTCTGGGCGGAGAGAGCGAAGCTCCTTCGGCAGGCTCAGGACACCGCCTGGGGGCTGCAATCCAGCCCCCGCAGGGGGCCTGGCCCGCTTAGCCGGGCGGTTTAGCGCCCATCCGAAAACCCATAGGGCGGCTAGGCGAAGGCAGTCCCTTCGCCTAATCCGGACGGCCTGGAAAGGCTGTCCCACACCTGTTTT
>JBBIJG010000034.1:0-10763 GCA_037446095.1 Caldilineae bacterium | reverse complement strand
ATCAGTTTATCGGGAGAACGTTTCTAAATGTCAAGTCACTATGATGTCGTTATCGTCGGGGCCGGTCCGGCCGGCATTTTCGCTGCCCTGGAATTAAGCCAGGAAGGCCAACTCAGCGTTGCCATCCTGGACAAAGGCCCCGATATTGAAAAGCGTCGTTGCCCAGCTCGTGAGCCCGGTGGACACTGCGCTCACTGTCAGCCATGCCGTCTCCTGGCCGGCTGGGGCGGGGCTGGCGCTTTCAGCGATGGCAAACTGACTCTCTCCCCGGAAGTAGGCGGCCATCTTGTGGACATCATCGGCTACGAGGAGACGGACAAACTGATCCAGGAGGTAGACCAGACCTTCGTAAGTTTCGGAGCAGGCGGGCCCGTCCATGGGACAGACAAGGACGAAATCGAGCGTTTGCAGAAACGGGCTTCCCTGGCCGGGATGCGACTCATCTCCGCGCCGGTCCGTCACCTGGGTACCGAACGCAGTGGTGACGTGTTGCGAGCCATGCGCGATGAACTGCTCCGACGCGGGGTGAGCATCTCTACCGGGACAAAGGTGGCCCGCATCCTGGTCGAGGACTCGCAAGCTGTGGGTGTGGAGACGGCTGAGGGAGACATCATCAAGAGCCAGTACGTGGTAGTGGCTCCCGGTCGGGAAGGGGCAACCTGGCTCTCGGAGATAGCTCGCACTCTGAACCTATCCCTCTGCCGCAACCCCGTGGACGTGGGGGTGCGGGTGGAACTTCCGGCCGAGGTGCTCCGCCCTCTGACAGACCTGGTCTACGAACCCAAGCTAATCTATCACTCGCGGGCCTTTGATGACAAGGTGAGAACCTTCTGTGTTTGCCCGTATGGTGAGGTGGTGACCGAGTACGCCGACGACGTGATGACCGTCAATGGCCACAGCTACGCTGACCGGCGGACACCCAACACCAACTTTGCCCTCCTGGTCAGCAAATCTTTCACCGAGCCCTTCAAGGAGCCCATCGCCTATGGCAAATACATCGCCCGCCTAGCCAACCTCTTGAGCGGCAGCGTCATCGTCCAGCGCCTGGGGGACCTGGACCAGGGCCGGCGTTCGACAGCGGAACGGCTGGCGCGGAGTGTGGTCACTCCGACCCTGAAGGAGGCCACCCCTGGCGACCTGGGGTTGGTGTTGCCCTACCGCTACATCGTCAGCCTGCTGGAGATGCTTGAGGCCATAGACCAACTGGCCCCCGGCGTCTATTCCCGTCATACTCTCCTTTACGGCGTAGAGGTCAAGTTCTATTCCTCTCGCCTGCAACTGAGCAACTGCCTGGAAACCGAGGTACGCAACCTGTTCGCGGCCGGTGACGGGGCCGGGGTGACCCGGGGCCTGGTGCAGGCCTCAGCTTCGGGCCTGGTGGCGGCGCGGGCGATCCTGTCACGACTGTAGGCCATGAGGCCGGAGGGCTTGGGGGGTGTCCCCCCCGTTCTTCTCTCGCCTCCCTGGGCGGGGCTCACCCTGAATGAGTGTTAGGAGATATGAAACGCTATTACCTGTGGAGCATTGGCTGCCAAATGAACGAGACCGATTCCTGGCGGGTGGCCGAAAACCTAAAGCGCCTGGGCTATGCGGCGACCCGTCGGCCAGAAGAGGCCGACGTCATCGTCCTCAACACCTGCGTGGTGCGCCAGAGCGCCGAGGACAAGGTCTACGGCCGCCTGAGCTCCCTCCGACCCATCAAGCAGAAACGTCCCGGAACCATCCTTGCCCTGATGGGCTGTGCTGTCGAAGAGGATATCTCTTCTCTACAGCAGCGTTTCCCTTACGTTGACCTTTTCGTCCGACCATCCGACACCGAATCCCTGATTGACTTCATCGCCAGCCGTGATGGCACCGCCGGTCACCCGCATCCCGCATCCGGTATCCTGCACCCTGTACCCTGCTCCTTGCCCCCTGTGTCCTGCTACGTCCCGGTAGTACACGGCTGCGATCATCTCTGCACCTACTGCATCGTCCGCCTGCGGCGGGGCCGTCAGCGCAGCAGGAGCCCGGCCGAGATCGTAGACGAGGTCCGCTGCCTGGTGGAGCGAGGAGCTCGGGAGGTGACTCTGCTGGGCCAGAACGTAGATGCTTATGGCCGCGACCTGCCCGGTCAACCCACGCTGGCTGACCTGCTGGAAACTGTCCACGAGATTGATGGCCTGTGGCGCATTCGCTTCTTGACCTCCCATCCGGCCGACATGACAGACGCGATCATCGAAGCAGTGGCCTATCTCCCAAAGGTCTGCGAACACATCGAGATACCCGTCCAATCGGGGGATGACGAGATTTTGAAGCGCATGTTACGCCGGTACACCGTCGCCCGGTACAGGGAGTTAGTGGCCAGAATCCGGGAGCGAATCCCCAATGTGGCCCTGGCCACGGACGTCATCGTGGGCTTCCCCGGCGAGACCGAGAAGCAATTCATGAACACCTATGACCTGCTTCACGAGATGCGTTTCGACGTGGTGCACGTGGCCGCCTATTCACCCCGGCCCGGCACGGCTGCCAGCCGCCTGCCCGATGACGTGCCACCTCAGGAGAAAGAGCGGCGGCGCAAAGCAGTGGAGGAGCTACAAACCCAGATCGCCGGAGAGATCAACGCCCGACTTCTGGGACAGACGGTTGAAGTGCTGGTGGAGGAACGGCACAAAGGCAAATGGCAGGGCCGCACCCGGACCAACAAATTGGTTTTCTTCGAGGATGAAGGGGATTGGCGAGGGAAGCTGGCCCAGGTTCGGATCACCTGGACGGGGCCGTGGTCCATGCAGGGCGTCCCTGGCCGAGCACCATTGTCACAGGTATTGCCAAGCTTGCCAGATAGTGATAAAATAAAGTAGGCGGCTGGTCGCTATTAGATGTCACGCTGGTCAACTTGTGGTTGGCCGAACGGCTAGCAGCGGAAAAGGCCACCTAACCCTGCCGCACCCGAGTTTGCTTCATTTAGGGAGTACGCGGGTGGTCTTGCCAGCAATCGTTCTGGTCGGCGAGCGGGTCCTGCCTATGCTGCTCGGCGGGTGAGCCAAACCGTTTGGCCGAGTCCAAGGGAAAAGGGGAAGCATCGTGAGCTACTTTCGGGACACAGACCATCTCTATCAGGTGCTGGGAGCTCTCTTCGAGCGACTGCGACATGAAGAAGCCATCGCTGCCCGGCTCTTGGAAAGCAATCTGATCATCCGATTCCTTTTCACCGAGCCCGACGGCCAGGTCACTGTAGACCTGACCAGAGAGCCCATTACTTTTGTCCTGGGCGAGAGCGAGCTGGAACCCGACGTGGAGATGAGCCAATCGGCCGATACGGCTCACCTGTTCTGGTTGGGCCAGGTGAGTGTGCCGCGCGCTATCGCCACCCGCAAGATCGTGGCCCGCGGATCGGTGCCCAAAGCCCTCAAGCTCCTGCCGGCGATCAAGCCCGCCTTCACCATCTACCCTGAGGTCCTGCGAGAGCTTGGCTACCAGGACCTCATTCCCCCGTCGAAAGCCCCCACCGGAAAGCTCCTGAAAACTGCTTTGGGAAAGCTCTTCAGGGGGAGATCCAGGACAGTCGAAATTGACTACACCGGATTGAACGTCCACTACATCCCTCTGATTGAAGGCGAGGCTCCGGCGGAAGAAGTGCCGTTTGTGGAGCAGAAACTCCCGACTGAAGAGGCAGCCCTGAAGATCGAGATGTTGCGCCGCATGACCCTCATCCGCGCCTTCGAGGAGCGGCTGGCCCAAGAGTTCGCCCAGGGCAACCTGCCCACCGAGGCCGTCCACCTTTCCATCGGCCAGGAGGCTTGCGCCGTAGGAGCCTGTTTTGCCCTGCGTTCCGATGACTACATGACCACCACCCATCGTGGCCACGGTCACATGCTGGCCAAAGGGGCAGACCTCAAAGGCATGATGGCCGAACTCTTCGGCAAGGCTACCGGATTGTGCAAGGGCAAAGGAGGCTCGATGCACGTCACCGACGCCCGGGTTGGGGCCTTGGGAGCCAACGGCATTGTGGGCGCGTCAGCTCTCATCGCCACCGGTGCGGCCCTCTCGGCCAGGCAACGGGGCACGGACCAGGTTGCCCTGGCCTTCTTCGGTGATGGGGCCACCAACCAGGGCATGTTCCACGAGGCCCTGAACTTTGCCGCCGTCTTTGACCTGCCGGCTCTATACGTTATCGAGAACAACCTCTACGCCGAGTTCACCCGTGCCGATCGTCACACCAAAGTGGAGCGCCTGTCAGACCGGGCCACAGCCTACAACATTCCCGGCCTGACAGTGGATGGCAACGACGTCTGGGCCGTCTACCAGGCCGTCAAAGAGGCCGTGGAGCGGGCCCGCTCAGGCGGAGGCCCCACCCTCATCGAATGCCAGACCTACTGCCTCCACGGCCACACCGAGGGGGAGTCGGCCCAGTACCGCAGCACGGCTGAGGTGGAGGAGTGGCGGAAGCGGGACCCCATCGGGCTTTGGCGTACACAACTTCTGCACAGCGGGATATTGACCGAAGAGCAGGCAGCCGAAATGGAGCGAGAAGCCAGGGAAGCGGTAGAAGAGGCGGTGGCTTTTGCCCGAAGCAGCCCCGAGCCTACCCTGGAGTCCATCACCGAGGACATCTTTTCCCCAGAGCCAGCCTGCCTGTACAGGGACAGGCCGAAAGCGCCGGCCGCCCGCGAAGTGACCTGCTCTCAGGCCATCCGCGAAGCCCTGGCCGAGGAGATGCGGCGCGACCCGGCCGTCTACTTGTTGGGGGAGGATGTGAGCACCGGCGGCTATTTTGCCGTCACCGCCGGGCTGGCCGAGGAGTTCGGCCCGGAGCGGGTGATAGACACCCCCATTAGCGAGTACGCCA
Source organism: Caldilineae bacterium (assembly GCA_037446095.1). Lineage (GTDB taxonomy): Bacteria > Chloroflexota > Anaerolineae > E26-bin7 > E26-bin7 > E26-bin7. The sequence goes on along the minus strand of JBBIJG010000034.1, from coordinate 5,935 downwards.
TCGTGGGCACATCGGTGGGCGCAGCCATGACCGGACGGCGACCGATAGCCGAAATCCAGTTCAGCGATTTTCTGACATGCTGTATGGACCCTATCATCAACCAGGCGGCCAAACTGCGCTACATGTCTGGTGGGCAATATCGGCTGCCTCTGGTGGTGCGCGCGCCGGGCGGGGCAGGCATCGGCATGGCTGCCCAGCACTCCCAGAGCCTGGAAGCTTTGCTGACCGGCATCCCTGGCCTGATCGTCATCGCCCCAGGCACCCCGTATGATGCCAAGGGCCTGCTCAAGAGCGCCATCCGCTCCAACAACCCGGTGCTTTTCTTCGAGAACAAGCTGCTGTACCTCAGCACAGGCGCTGTCCCCGAGGGCGAATACCTGGTGCCCATTGGTGTAGCCGATGTGAAGCGCCCTGGGCGCGATGTGACGCTGGTGGCCATTGGCTCCATGGTCGGCCCGGCCCTAGAAGCGGCGGAGGAGCTCTCCGTCGAGGGAGGCATTGAAGTTGAGGTGGTAGACCCACGCACTCTGGTACCGTTGGACCTGGCGGCCATTGTGCGTTCGGTGAGCAAAACGAAGCGATTGGTCATCGCCGAAGAGGGGCACCTGAACCACGGCTTCGGGGCCGAGATAGCAGCCCGTGTGGCCGATGTGGCCTGGGCGGTTTTGAAAGCGCCTATCAAGCGCGTGGCGGCTCTGGACACCCCAATCCCTTACGCCCGGCCTCTGGAGAACGCTGTGGTGCCCGATGTAGCACAGATTCGGAAAACGGTGTTAGAGCTATTCTAGCGAAGCTCCCTATCTGGCAAAGGCGGCCCCCATGCCGAAGCTGGGCGTGGGAGCCCAGCCTGCTGGTTTCTAGACAGGGACCGTTTTGGAGACACCGGTTGTGGGGACCGGCATCGAGCGGAATGAGGTCACATCCTCCAGGCGAGGAGATACATCGGGGGCAGATCAAGGGAGAGGAGAACGCAGAAGCATGGCTATCAAGAGCAGGATTCTGGTCGCTGATGAGACCCGGGGCACCGAATTTCTTCTAAGAGACATGCTCCCGGAGGACGAGACAGGGTGCGCTGTGGATGTGGTCCGGGGAGGAAGAGAAGCGCTGGAACAACTCGGACAGCAAGGTTATGATATGGTCATTGCTAACCTGCGTCGGCTGGACCCCCCGGGCCTGGAACTGGTACAAAAGGTCCGGTCCGTGTACCGCAGGACCCGCGTGATGCTTATGACCGCTTACGACTACGAGGAAGTGGGCGTAGAAGGTAAACGGCGGTTCATCGTTTACGATCACCTGACCAAACCTTTGCAGCAGGGGGAGTCTGTCAGATCAGCCGACCGGCTCTACGGCAAGATGGCCATCAGCCAAAAGGGCATTTTGATCCTGTCCGATGAATGTCTGGCTGCCATTACCCAGCAACTGGCCAACCTGCGGGGTGATATTGAGGCCCAGAGCATCATTCTGGCCAATATCGTCGGCGACCTGATCACCTATGTCGGCCCGATCAAGGGCATGGATCTCGATTCCTTTATCCCACTGGTAGCCATTGGCCTGGCCGCTTCCTCGGAAATGCGGAACTACTTCAACGAAAAAGAGCTGGGTTTCAATTTAAACTACCACGAAGGCGAGCGCTACCCGTCTATTCAGCCAACGTCGGCTCCGAACTGCTGCTAGCGATGCTCTACGATCATAACGTGCGCAGAAGCAAAGTGGGCACGGTCTGGTATTACTCCAAGCGGGCAATTGAAGATTTGCTGGCCTCCCTGACACCACCCGCGCCGATAGGCGGTGAACTGCTGAGCCAGATTGAAGAAGAAATCTCCGAGAAAGAGGGATTGGACCTGTTCAGCGCGGCGATGAGGGCCAAACCGCAGTGTCAAGGCCAGGGCTGGTGGGCCTGGATGAAGAGGGCGAAGGCTTCAGCCTGGAGGAGGCCATAGCTCAGGGGCTGATCCCTCCGGACCTGCTGAGAGGGATGGATGAGACGATTGAACAAGAACCCGGCAGTCTGGGAGGAGAGGCAGAGCCGGAGCCCGAGGCCGAGTTAGCAGCCGGGGCGACAGAAATGCCCGCTGAGGAACCAGAAGTCCAACCGGTAGCCGTGGCTGAGACCGGTGAGGAAGAGACCGCCTCGGCATCCACTTTCAGCTTGCAAGAGGCGATCGCCCGCGGCCTCATTGACCCCGCTCTCCTGGGGTTGGAAGAGATAGGGACGGAAGACGAGGACGCCTGACGGGGCAGACCGGCGAAAGACGAAAAAGAGAGGATCCAGGGAATCCTCTCTTTTCTGTCCGCTACCCAGCCGTGGGACGGAATCCAGCAAGCCTTTTTCAGCAGGAGTCTCCTACAACAACTTCTTTAAGCTCTCCAACTTGGCTTCTAGCTTGGCCACCCGCTCCTTCAGGCTCTGCACTTCCTGAACCAGTGCTTGTACGTCGGTGGGCGTGGGGGTGACGGGCGCCTCGCCCTCCGTCACCAGCCGGAATTTCTGGTCCAAATGATCATGGAACGTACCGGCCAGCATTCCCAACTTCTCGCACAGGTCGCTCGGAATGTGGGGGTCCCGCACCCACACGGCGTGAGGCCCACCCTCGCCCCGGCCATGGTAAGCTCCGGGCCCCATCCCGGGGCCCACATCGCCGTTCACGTTGGTGCGGCCATGCACAAAATTGCGGTACCAGTCGTGGGGATATACCTCGGTTGGGGGGTCAGGAGGATCCGGCGCGTCGGGCCAATAAAAGGCCACATCTACGTTGGCCATCGGTTTGCCGTTCTCATCCAGGACCTGGGTGATGAGAGCAGAATGGCCTGTCTTCTCCCATAACTCCACCAGGCGGTAAACCTTCTGGCCCGGGGCCACTTTGGCCCGCCTGAAAGCGACGCCATACTTGGACTTGGCATACTCAAAGTCTCGCTCATTATAATCTAGATCTACCACTTTTATGTCCATTTCCTGCTCCTTTCTAATCCCGATCTTTAAAAGTTATCGGGCAAGAGGACACAGCACTCAATTCGACTCATGGCACGGCTGCTCCGGTATCTCGCCCCAAGTTGTGTAGCATCTCTATTATAACCCTCATGCACAAGTTTGTCAACAGGGAATTCTTTAAATGTACACGAAACGTGCGCTTGTCATAGCGAGAAAAATGTGGTATGATTATAAGCGAAAAGTCCCCGATTGGAGGAACGCAGGCCATAAGGAGTAAAAGACAGAGTATGGAGGGCGCAAAGATACTTTACATTGAGGACAATCTGGAGAACCGCACCCTGGTCAAACGAGTGCTTGAGGTAGAAGGATACGTTATGCTGGAGGCGAACGATGGCCCAGAAGGCCTCCGGGTAGCCCGGGAAAAAAAGCCCGACCTGATCCTGATAGACATCAACCTGCCAGAGGTTGATGGCTACGAAATCACGACTCAGTTGCGGCGCATAGAGGGCCTGTACAACGTTCCCATCGTGGCTCTGACAGCTAACGTGCTCAAGGGGGATAGAGAGCGCTGCTTAGAAGCTGGCTGCAACGGTTATATTCAAAAACCCATTGATATAGACCTGTTGCCAGCCCAGATCGCCGCCTTCCTGCGTCAGGCACGGCGATAAGGATCACTCAAGGCAAGGCTGATAGTCCACAGTACACATCCAGATGCGGTGATTCAATAGTAGGCGGGTTAAGTGCATTCAGGGGTAGCTGAGGTGGATGGCCAGTGGCTTTGTCAAGGTTGCTGCCTTGATAGAGTCTTGCGCTGTCAAAGCGCAGAACGGCGTTTGACCCTGAATGAAAGCAATGAGGGGGCGAGGGAGCCCCCTTTGTTGCATTATCCGTTAATTTTGGACAAAGCCGAATCTGAGGAGACGTTTTCTTAACCCCCTCCCCGGGAGGGCGAATAGCCCCGTTTAAAGCCTCTTCCAGAACGCAAATTCTGTTCCGGAGTTGAGAAAACGGGTCTCTACGGCGTTGTGCAAAGTGTTCAGGAACCAGAAACGTTTATGAGCATTGATCCGACAGAAGCATACGTCTTGGTCGTGGAGGACAACGTTCACAACTACGTACTTATAGCACGCCTGCTGGCTTTCTTAGGCGTCAAGCATCAAGAATGGAAACGTTCGGGTTGGCAGGTGTTGGAGTTTGCGGATGACATGCCCCACGTGGATCTCATATTGATGGACATCCATCTACCTTATGAGGACGGCTACGAAGCCTTGAGCAAGCTGCGGGCCCATCCTCGCTTTGCTCATACCCGCATCGTGGCCATCACCGCCGATGCGACCATCAGCAACATGAAACGGGCCCGCGCAGCCGGGTTCAACGGCTTTATCGGCAAACCCATAGACCCCGACCGCTTTGTTGATCAAGTGCGGATGATTTTGCACGACCAGCCCGTTTGGGACCTGGGAATCCCAACGCTCTCCTTAGACCAAACATAGCGCTATGAAGGACCGGCCTATGACCGAGCGAACCGAACCGGCCATCCATGTCACCACCGGGATGCAGGGCGGCCTCGGCCGCACTCTACTGGCCGCTTTCCTGGTCTTGGCCATCGTGCCGATGAGCACCATCAGTTTCATCGCCATCCACCGGACACGGCAAGACATGCGACGGGAACTGATGGCCCGGTTGGCCGCTGTGACCACCCTGAAAGAAGCCCAGATTCAACAGTGGATAGCCGAGCGAAGCCGCAGCCTGGCTCTGCTGTCCAGCAAACCCGAAGTGCAGCAAGCCGCTCTGACCCTGCTCACCCAACATCCTTCCGGCGCTGCTTATGACACAGCCTGCACCAATCTGCGCCATAGCCTGGAGGCCGAATTGAGCCGGGATACTGGTTTTGCCAGCTTCTTCCTGACGCGCGCCGGGAGCAACGGCGAACCCTTGCTGGCCGTCGTGGCCCCTCAAACCAGTAAGGTTGCCTTGACTTCTTGCGGCACCCTATCGTCAGGGGCCCCAATGCTGAAGGTCACCTACTCTATCCTTGGCCCAGAGGGAGAGGTGCTGGGTCTTCTGCTCGGTTGTTTGGACCTCACTGCCCTGGATCGGATTATGAGCCAGTCCACCGGGCTGGGAGAGACAGGCGAAACTTACCTGGTCACGCCTGGCGGACAATCCATCCCTGTCCTGGCCACCGCGGGCCCTGCGCTCTCAGGGTCCCTTCACAGTCAGGGCATTGACGCGGCCCTGGCCGGGCACAGCGGCAGCGGACTATATGACAATTACGCTGGTCGGCCCGTTATCGGCGCTTATCGGTGGCTGCCAGAACTGCAGGTGGCCCTGCTGGCCGAACAGAGCCAGGCCGAAGCCTTCGCTCCGGAAGACGCGCTGGCCACCATGCTGGTGGGAACCACCCTGGCTGTCGCCTTGCTCACCACCCTGCTGGCCGCTGTGGTGACGCGGCAGATCACTCACCCTATTGTCCAATTGACGAAGAGAGCTGTAGAAATCGCCAATGGCCACCTGGGACAGACGGTGCCTGTGGACCGCCGGGATGAGATCGGCATCCTGGCCCGGGCTTTCAATATCATGTCCGCTGAGCTCCAGGCCCTATACGCCGGGCTGGAACAGAAAGTGGCCGAGCGAACAGCTCAACTCCGGGAAGCCAACCGCCGCCTGCGTTACCGGGCCATGCAATTGGCCGTCAGCGCCGAAGTGGGACGGGCGGTGACCTCCATTCTGGACCTGGACATCCTGTTGAGTCAGGTGGTCGAGTTGATCCGCGATTATTATCGGCTGGCCTATGTGGCTATCTTCCTTCTAGACGAAACCGGTCAATGGGCTGTGCTGCGCGAGGGAAGTGGGACCCTGGTGGACACCTGGAAGGCCAAAGGACATTGGCGAAGCGTGGGCGATCCCAGCTTGGTCGGACAGGTAGCCGCCAGGGGTGAACCTCAGGTGCTTCCCGGGGCTGGTTCCCAAGATGAGTCCCGCCTGGAGGCCGCTTTCCCCCTC
>JBBIJG010000033.1:0-11179 GCA_037446095.1 Caldilineae bacterium | reverse complement strand
TGGCCCGATTGTCCTTGAGGTAGAGACGTAAGGGCACGATCGTGTAGCCCTTCTCCTGAACTTTCCCCTGCAGGCGGTTGATCTCATGGCGGTGCATCAGCAACTTGCGGTCCCGTCTGGGCTCATGATTCTGACGGCTGGCCCGCTCATAAGCAGCAATGTGAGTGTTCAGCAGCCAGAGCTCGCCGTTTTTAACCTGGACGTAGCTGTCACGCAAATTGACCCGCCCCGCCCGGATGGATTTGATCTCGCTGCCAACCAAAACGACTCCGGCCTCATGAGTCTCCTCGATGAAATAATCATGGTAGGCCTTGCGATTGGTAGCAATAACCTTCTCGCTTTTCTCCATAGCGTCCCTGAAACCGGACTTTTAAAAGGGTAGGGGGCTATTTCCCCGTCAAAAGGTATTCCACCGCCCTTTCCAACTGGGGGTCACGGCCAGCTTCCAGGTCCTCCTGGGTCATCTCTACTTCAATGTCGGGGATGATGCCTACACCCTGGATTTCACGCCCTTTGGGGGTGAACCAGCGGGCAATCGTCACCCTGAGCTCAGAACCGTCGCTCAAAGTGTGGGGCAATTGAACCGAGCCCTTGCCAAAAGTGCGCTCGCCGATCAGAATGCCCCGGCCGCTGTCCTGAATGGCCCCGGCCACGATCTCCGAGGCGCTGGCCGAGCCAGCGTTGACCAGGACGGCCAGCGGCACCTGGGTCGCCAGCCCCTCCCCTTCAACCGGATATTCTCTCTCAAAACCGCCTCTCCCTCTTTCGGTAAGCACCAACCCCTGGTCAAGGAACTGACTGGCCACTTCCACCGAGGTTTGCAAAAAGCCACCCGGATTGCTCCGCAGATCAAAGATCAGACCCCTGGGCTTCTGAGCCATCAGCTCCTGGAGAGCCTTCTTGAGTTCCTGAGTCGCCTGAGCATTGAACTCGGCCAGCCTGACATAGGCAATGCCGTCATCTAACATGCGGGACTCGACAACCTCAAGCTCGATCCGCTCCCGTACGACCGTCACCTCAAAAGGCTCTTTCACCCCCCGCCGCAGGATGGTCAGACGCACTGTGGTTCCTGCTGGCCCACGGATCAGGCTGACGGCTTCGAGGAGCGTCATGTTTTGGATCGGCGTGTCATCTACTTTGAGGACCAGGTCACCTCGCTGAATGCCAGCCCGGGCAGCCGGCCGCCCCGGCAAAGGCTCAACGATGATCAAACGCCCATTGGGGAGCATGTTCACCACGGCGCCAATCCCCTCAAAACTGCCCGTGATGTCCTCCCGCAGGATTGCCGCGTGCTCGGGGTCAATGAAGGAAGTCGCATCATCACCGAGGGCTACCAGGACTCCACGGATGGCCCCATAAGTCATCTCCCGCACCGTGGGCAGCTCGCCGTAGAACTCGCTCTCGATAAGGCGCCAGGCCTCCCAGAAGACAGCGAACTCCGGAGGCTCTGCGCTGGTGACAGCAGGCACTGGCCGAAGAGTGAACCCGGCGGCGAAGCCGCTCAGGAAGGCTACGCTGACAATGACAGCCGCCAGCACCATCATCACAAAAACTTTACATAAACCTTGCACGACTTTCACTGGGGAATCCATTGCAATCACCTCGCTAACCACCCGTTTGCTGGGTGAAATAGGCTATGGCATGATCCAACTGGGGATCTCTACCCTGGGCGCGGTCTTCCTCCGTAAGGGCTACGACGATGTCCGGAGTCAGACCATTGCCGGTGATCTCATGCCGGTTGGGAGTAAACCAGTGGGCAACGGTGACGTGGAGAGATGACTGGTCACTCAAGTCATAGACCAATTGGACTGAACCCTTGCCGAAAGTGTGCTCGCCGATCAGAATGCCCCGGCCACTGTCCTGAATGGCCCCAGCCACGATCTCTGAAGCGCTGGCCGTGCCCCTGTTGACCAGCACAACCAGAGGGATGTCAGTGGCCTTTCCACCGCGCTGCACAGGGTAGGCTTTTTCCTCCTGATTGCGCCGTTGCTCGTAAAGGACAACACCATCCGCCAGGAACTGACTGGCCACATCAACCGCCGCATCCAGCAGCCCCCCTGTGTTGTTGCGCAGATCCAGGACCAGGCGGGTGACTCCTTGAGCCTTAAGGTCCCTCAAAGCCGTCTCCAATTCCTTGTTCGTCCGTTCGGTAAAAAGGGAGATGCTGATATAGCCCAACCCCTGACTTTTATCCAGAAGGCGCCAACTGACCGTGGGCGTTTCCACCATCTCGCGGGTGATTTCAAAGACAAGCGGCTCGGGCTGGCCTTCCCGCGAGACCGTCAACTTGACCACCGTACCAACGGGGCCTCGAATGAGGAGGATCACGTCCTCCAGCGACATCTCGGCAGTGATCTCATGCTCATCAACTCTGATGACAACGTCCCCTTCCAGGATGCCAGCTCGCTGGGCGGGTTTGCCTTCCATAGGCGTGAGGACAACGGCCCCGTCCTCACGTTTGCTGAGCCAGGCTCCGATTCCGCCAAAGCTGCCTCGCAAGTCATCCTTTTCCAATCGGCGGGGCTTGGGTTCGACGAGAATAGTGTAAGGATCGTTCAAAGTAGTCAGAACCCCACGGATGGCTCCGTAGGTCATCTGCTGGGCAGTGGGCAACTGGCCATAGAAATCCCTCTCCAAGATGCGCCAGGCCTCCCAGAAGACGCCGAAATAGTCTACTTCCTCGATAGCAGGATGGCTATTCTTGCTCAGCCACCAGTGAGTGCCATAGCCGGCAGCGTATGAGGCACTCATCACACTTAAGGTCACCGTGACGGCAACCAAAATCCTGAAAACCGTACGCCGCATGGGTCTCTCCAAACCAATATAATTGACATAAGATACCTAGTCGGAAGTTGCAGCCCGCTCCCCCTCAAGGCCCTGCCTCCTCCAGCAAGGGACTGTTGGCCAAGTCATCCGGCGCCACCAACACACCCTGATGACCAGGCAGCAGGTTCACGCCAGCATAGAGAAAGCAGTCATAGACCAGGCTCGAACAAATGTGAGCCGGGTACGTAAGCACCCCCACCCTGCGGCGCCGGAGCAGTTCCCAGCCGATCTTGAACAGCCACCCGTAGTTATACGGCTTGCCCACATTACCCCAGGCGTAAGCAATGATCTCTCGCTTCGTCACCTCAGGCAAGCCATCCCTGACCCGAAGAACTCGATATTCATCAACCCCGGCGATGAAATCTTCCCAGGAGCGCTCCCTGACGCCGCAGGCCTCGGATTCGATGACGCGCGGCTCGGCGGGTTCATCTCGCACGTAGCGTAACGCAGCGTGGCTCCATTTCAGGCCAAACCAGCGGGCCAGCCTCCCCAATATGCCGCTGTGGATAACGACAACATGCACCTCCATAGTCGCCTGCCCTCCCCTACCCTCTCCGGCCAGACAACGCCCCTGGCAGGACTCGAACCTGCAACCCACTACTTAGAAGGCAGTTGCTCTCTCCACTTGAGCTACAGGGGCCCACCCAAATTGTATCGCAACGCTCCCAGAATGTCAAATACCCTCCCCAATTTTTGACAAAATCGCCCCAATATGGTATCCTATTATTACAGGATGATATGCTCTCAATATGACAAGGAGATAGGCGTGGAAATCCCCGGTGAGATTGATCGCTCCAGTCCCATTCCCTATTACTATCAGCTCCAGGAGATCCTCCAGTCCTGGCTCGAAGAGAATCGCCTCTCCCCTCACACGCAGCTTGCCTCGGAAACGGAGCTCTGCGAACGATTTGGTGTCAGCCGGACTGTAGTGCGCCAGGCTCTGCTAGGCCTGGAACGAGAAGGATTGATATACCGCGCCAAAGGGCGCGGCAGCTTCGTTGCCCCACCCAAGCTGCGCCAGCAGATCACCAAATTGACCAGCTTTACTGAGGACATGCGCGAACGCGGCCTGCGCCCCGGGGCCCATGTATTGCGTCAGGAAATGCACCCCGCCAGCGAGACCATCGCACAGCGCCTCCAAATTCCTCCCCAAACCCCTGTCTTTTGTCTGGAAAGGGTCCGACTGGCCAACGGTGAACCATTTGCCCTGGAAACGGCTTACCTCCGCTTCGACGGCTGCGAAAGCCTGCTCCAGGAGGATTTCAAAAACCAATCGCTCTATGCGGTTCTCATCACACGCTACGGGATCACGCCCTTTCAAGCCGAGCAAGAGCATGAAGCATCTACAGTCCGCCCGCGCGAGGCCAGGTTGCTCAACCTGCAACCCGGCGATCCCGTTATGCACCTCTCTCGCGTTACTTACGACGCTAACGGGCATCCCTTCGAGGTCACATATTGTGTCTACCGGGGAGACAAGTACCGCTTCGTCACCTGGTTGCAAAGAACTTGACCCGCAGGATGATGGGATGAAGAAGCCTCCGTATGTCATAGGCATAAAGGTTGGCCAGGGCGAGACTACGGCCGTGGTGCTGGATGCAGCAGGTGACATCCTAGGCCGGGGGTACAAAGGTTTCGCCGGTTCCCCCGGCGCAGACTGGACGGCCACCTCTGACGCCCTGCTCGGTGCCATACAGGCCGCGGTCAAGCAAGCTGAGGTCGACTTAGGTCAGGTGCAGGCGGCCACCTGGGCCCTGCCAAAAGGGATACACCCCCAGGAAGCCTGCCGCTTTGCCGAGCTGGGGACTGAGATGTTGCCCGGCGTTTCGATCCGTGTGGTCCATGACCTTGTTGCCACCCTGGTGGGAGGGTGCAACACCCACCGGGGTATCGTGCTGATGGCGGACACGGAGGCAGTTGCCTACGGTGAAAACGAACGCGCCGAAAGAGCCCAGGCCGGGGGCTGGGGGTATCTGCTGGACCGGGGTGGTGCATACGCCCTGGCCCGAGAGGCGCTGGTGGCCCTGGCCGTGGCAGCCGACAACGGCCGAGTGCCCATCACTCTGGGCGACCGCGTTCTCCAGGCGCTGCGCCTGGGAAATCTCCCTGACCTTCCACAATGGCTCCACGACCCTCAACGCCCGACAGCCGAAATCGCAGCCCTGGCTCCTCTGGTGCTGGCGGAAGCAGAAGCAGGGGACCTGATGGCCGTAGAGGTGGCCGCCTGCGGCGCCGACGCTCTGGCCAATGCTGTGGACACCGTTGCTCACCGTCTGGGGTTCCAGAGTGGTCCTTTCCCACTGGTGCTGGGTGGCCGCCTGCTGACCACCAGTGCCTTCTATCGGGACCTGGTCACTCAATCGGTGTTAACCCTTCGACCTGAGGCGCAACCCATGCTCCCCCAGGCCGACGCCACAGTAGGTGCAGCCCGGATCGCCCTGGAATCCCTGGGCTATCCCTTGCACGGGGAACCGGCAGGCGCTCCGGTCCATGTCTGGGTATCCGAACAGACCAATGTCCTGACCCACGATTTGGATCTGCGCACCACACAAGAAGTCGTGAGACTGATGCATATAGAGGACCGGCGGGCTGTGGCTGCTGTGGACCGCGTGCTGCCGGAGATTGCCCTGGCCATTGACGCCATCGCTGCCCGGATGCGCCGGGGGGGGCGACTGATCTACGTGGGAGGGGGCACTTCAGGGCGCCTGGGGGTGCTGGACGCCTCCGAGTGCCCGGCGACGTTCAATGCCCCTCCGGAGCAGGTTGTCGGTGTGATGGCCGGCGGCGTTCAGGCCCTGCTCTTCAACGGGGAACATCACGAGGACGATTCGGAAGCCGGATGCCGGGCCATGAGCGCCCTGGCGGTAAACTCCCTCGATAGTGTGGTGGGCATCACCGCCAGTGGACGCACACCTTTCACCCTGGGCGCCCTGGAAGAGGCCCGCAGGCGGGGCGCTTTAACCATCGCCCTGGTCTGTAATTTGCCGGCCCCACTGGCCCAGATAACCGATCACGTGATCGCTCCCCTGGTTGGACCGGAGGTTCTCGCTGGCTCTACCCGGCTGAAAGCCGGCACAGCGCAGAAGCTGGTGTTGAACATGCTGAGCACGGCTGTAATGGTGCGCCTGGGCAAGACCTATGGCAATCTGATGATAGATGTACGCCCGGACAATGAGAAATTGCGGGACCGCGCCCGGCGCATTGTGGCTCAGATTTGCCATGTCAGCCAGGAGGAAGCAGCTGCCGCCCTGGAAAGCGCGCAAGGCGATTTGAAAGCGGCTGTGGTGTGCATCTTGACCGGAGCGTCTCCCGACGTTGCCAGAGAACGCCTGGCTCAGGCTGGCGGCATATTGCGGGCGGCTTTAGAAACTGGACCACGGCCTGCCCGGCGCTCCCCGCGATGAGACGAGGCCCGCCTGTAAAAAGTGCTTTCCGGACGCAACTCCATCGCCAAGTTGGTGTTTTAACTATCGAGGCCGCTGAACCTGTTTCCTGCCGGTTGTCCGCGCGAGGGCGGACAAGATCGCGTCTACGCAGAGCCTGCCCCAAGCGATAACGCCCGGCAAACCCATGAGGGAGGAACTCGTGGAGCAGGTTTACATCGTTGACTGTGCTCAGTACGATCCGCGGGCCATAGAAACCGGTATCCGGGCCGCTGCGCAGGCCCTGGGGGTTACTTTGCCGCAGAATCAGAAAGTGCTGATTCACCCCGACTGCCCATGGGCCCATCCGCGCTTTGCACCCCACGCTTTCACGCCCCCTGCCGTCATTGAAGGGACGGCGCTGGCGCTGACAGGCAACGCTTTGACCATCGCCACCAACAGCTTGCCGGGATTTCCCACACGCTACTCCTACCGCAAAGCCGGGTACGTGGGTCTGGCCCACCGCCTGGGAGCCAAACTGGTCGCCGTGGACGAGGCTCCCACCCAGGTACATCTGTCGCCAGGGTCCGTGGTGGATAAACAGGTGGCGCTGCCCCAGGTGGCGTTGCAGGCAGACTTTACAGCGGCATTACCCAAGCTCAGAGGCAGCACTTTTGTACCCTTCGCCGGCGCCATCCGCCACCATCAGAGCCTGCTCCAAGATGACGCCCAGATGCAGGGACACCACCACCTGGACATGAAGATGGTAGACCTCCTTGGGGCAGCTCCACCCAACCTCATTGTAGTGGACGCCATCACTGCTGCCCATAAAGGTGGGGAGCTGTCGGGGCAACCCGTGGAGTTGGGCATGTTGATCGTGGGCACCAACCCCGTGGCTGTGGATGCCATTGGTGCAGTCGCCTATGGCCTGGACCCAACTGAGGTCGAGTACCTTCAGCTTGCAGCCGAACGCGGCTACGGCCCCGCTGATCCAACCCACATACAAATCCTGGGCGACCTGACGCTCGATGCCGTGAGGGAGCGGGCCAGGCAGGTTGAGCACGCTGACCCTTACCCGGAACACTATCCCCTACCACCTCATGTTAAAGTCATGCGTTCCGATAAGTCCAGCCTGGCCGGCACAGCCGGGGGGTTGACCGAGGTCTTTCTGATGCTGGAGCGCGGTGGCCTTCGTCTGAGCAAGGCGCGAGAGACGGTCATCGTGATTGGGCAGGTCGGTGAGGTGCCGCCTGGCAAGTCTGAGCTGGCCACCATTATCTTTCTAGACGATACCGCCCGGGCGGAGTATCGGGGCTACAGCCGCGTCATCCGCCTGCGTGGGCGCAATGTGCCGCTGAGCACGTTGCTCAAGGAGGTACCCTATGCCATGCAATGCGGAAATCTGCGCAACGAATTGGGAGGAGAAATGGTCGTAGCCGTTTTCCTCTCCAGGGTAGCCCGTCTTGTGAATCGCCTGAGCAGAGGAGCAGAGTAAGGAGATGTCTCGGAGGGGAGGTGATGCGGAGACCAGACAGCCTGATAAGCACGTAAAACGTTAAAGGGTAAAATATAAAACGTAAAAGGAGGAGACACAATGTTTGCCACACTTCAGAGAATCGGACGTTCGCTAATGCTTCCCATTGCGGTACTCCCGGCAGCAGGTATCCTGCTGCGTTTTGGACAGTCCGACCTGCTGAACATCCCCTGGCTGGCGGATGCAGGCGGGGCCATCTTTGGTAACCTGGCGCTTCTGTTCGCCATTGGCGTAGCCGTCGGTTTCACCGCCGACATCGGCACGGCGGGCCTGGCCGGGGGCGTTGGCTACTGGGTATTCACCAAGGTCCTGGTGGACATTTCGGGGGCAGTCTATGGTGAGGCCGGCAAGAAGGTGGACATGGGCGTGCTGGCCGGCATCCTGATGGGTCTGATGGCAGCCTATCTGTACGAGCGCTACCACACCATCAAACTTCCGGAGTGGCTCGCCTTCTTCGGCGGCAAACGCTTCGTGCCCATCATCACCGCTTTCGCAGCGCTGATTTTGGGCATCATCTTCGGCCTGGTGTGGTACTGGCCGGAGCAATTGCTGGCAGCGATCGGCAACTGGGTGGTCGGGGCTGGCGCCTTCGGCGCAGCCGTACACGCTTTCCTGAACCGGCTGTTGATCCCCTTCGGCCTGCACCATGTTATCAACAGCATTGTCTGGTTCCAGTTCGGTGACCTGACCAAGTTCTTTGAGACTCAGGGAGCTCAGGGTGGCCAGTTCATGACCGGCTTCTTCCCGATCATGATGTTCGGCCTGCCGGCGGCCGCGCTGGCAATGTACACCACCGCCAGGTCGGCGAACAGGAAGGTCATCGGGGGGGTGTTGTTCAGCGCCGCGCTGACCTCGATCATCACCGGCATCACCGAGCCGGTGGAGTTCGCTTTCATGTTCGTCGCCCCGGTGCTTTACGTGCTCCACGCTGTGTTGACCGGCATCTCCGCTTTCGTCACCATCGCCCTGGGCATGCGTCACGGCTTCACCTTCTCGTCCGGGCTCATTGACTACATCCTCAACTTCGGCATCGCCACCAATCCGATCATGCTGCTCGTTGTCGGTGTGATCTTCGGCGTGATCTACTACTTTGTCTTTGTGGCGGTCATCAGGGCCATTGACATCCCTACCCCAGGCCGTGAGCCAGAGGTTACGGAATAAGCGACGTCGTATCTCTTATACTCAGCACTCTGCTCCTCGAATCGGGGGGAGATGGTTTGGGCCAGCGCCCGCCATCTCCTCCCTTTGGTGGTAAATTAATCCCCAGTTAGGAGGTAAAAATCGTGCGCGACAAGGCGCTCCAGTTCATTGAAGCCCTGGGAGGGGCCGACAACATTGTGGAAATCGAGGGGTGCATTACCCGCCTGAGGGGGACGGTAGCAGACCCCAGTAAAGTGGACCTGAAGAAGCTCCAGAAGCTGGGAGTCATCGGGCGACCGATATTTATGGGCAAGGGCATCCAGATTGTCGTCGGCACCCACGCTGAACTGATCGGCACAGCGATGAATGAGATCATGAGGGGGAAATGAAGGGCCGGATCGAGGTGCTCGCCCCTTTCAACGGCCGGGTGATACCTTTGGAGGAAGTGCCCGATCCCGTGTTCTCTGAGAAGATGCTGGGCGATGGCCTGGCCCTGGATCCGACCGACGGAGTGGGGGTGGCTCCTGTCACAGGTAAGCTGACCGTATTCCACAGTGCGGGCCATGCCTTCGCCGTGCAAGCCACCAGCGCAGTCAGCGTCCTGGTGCACGTGGGTCTCGATACCGTACAGATGAAAGGCGAGGGCTTCACCCGGCTGGCGGAGGTCGGCGATGAAGTCGTCGCCGGGCAGGAGATTGTCCGCTTCGACCTCGCGGCCATTGCTGCGGCAGGCCACTCCCCTCTCTCACCGGTCATCCTGCCCGATTTGCCTCCCGGTTACCAGGTGGAGAAGACCACCGCCGCAACGGTCTGCGCCGGGCAAGACATCCTGCTTACCGTCATTCCGCCAGACTGACTGATGACCCATCATACACACAGGCCCTCCGTCCAGGCTGTGTTGTTTGACCTAGACGGTACGCTGCTGGACAGCTTTGAGCAACACTGGCGCTCGCTGGTCGCCGCCCTGACAGATTTCGACTTCGAGCCGCCCCCGGTGACACGTATTCGCCAGTTGATGGGATTGCCTGGGCCGGAGACGGTCCTCACCCTGGGAGTGCCGCCAGAGCAGGCCCACACCGTCTGGCTACGCTGGGTCGAGTGGGAGGGCCACCTGGCCCACCTGGTTCACCCTTTCCCCGGTGTAGTACCTCTGCTGGAACATCTGCGCACCGCGGGCTACCGCCTAGGCATCGTCACGTCGCGTTCCCGGATCAGCCTGGATAACACGCCAGCCGCTCTCGATCTCTTGCCTCATATAGACCTGCTGGTGACCCGCGATGACACAGCCGAGGGCAAACCTCACCCTGCTCCTCTCCTCTACGCCTTTCAGCGGCTGAGCCTGCCGCCATCCCAAGGTCTCTACGTGGGCGATGCCCCCTTCGATGTCGAGGCGGGGAGGAGAGCAGGTTGTCTGACCGTGCTGGCCACCTGGTCCTACCCTAATATTACAACCCCAGATAGCAGCGGGGAGGGTCAGGAAAGGGGCAACGCGCTTTTTGTCAGTCGTTATCAGGCCAATCATACCGGGGTCAGTACCCCCCGGCTGCTTCAGCGGCTCTCAAGGGCGTCGCACCTACCCCAACCCGACTTTGTCGTTGCTTCTCCGGGCGAACTGGCCGCCTTGCTCCTGGGCCGAGAGAGGTATTTGTGAGAATGCGCGTGGCTGTCATTGGCCTGGGCGACATTGCCCAAAAGGCCTACCTGCCGCTGCTGACAACCTGGGAAGGGATCGAGATCCTGTTGTGCAGCCGTACCCCTGCCACAGTCGAGCGGCTGCAGGCCCAATACCGCCTGTCGCGAGGCACCACCGACCTGAACGAACTGCTGGGTTGGGAGCCTCAGGCTGCTTTCGTGCTGACTCCCTCCCCCACTCACCGGGACATCGCCAGTCGGCTGCTGGAGGCGGAGGTGGACGTGTTCGTGGAGAAGCCGGCGACCATGACCAGCGCCGAGACGCGGGAACTAGCCGAGCTGGCCGATGCCAAGGGGCGAGTGCTGATGGTCAGCTTCAACCGGCGTTACGCCCCGTTGCACCGACAGGCGCGGGAACTGTGGGGTGACCGAGCAGTGGGGCTATGCCTGTTACAAAAGCATCGCACCAGCGCCGCCCACCCCGATCTGTTCAGCAACTACATTGATGACACCATCCACATCATTGACCTGTTGCGCTTCTTATGCGGCGAAGGAAAAGTGGTGAGCACGGTCCAACAAGTGCGCCAGGGGCGGTTAGTCGGCGCCATCAGCACCGTAGCGTTGCCGGGCGGCGGTTATGGGATGGTGCTCACTAGCCTCCAGGCGGGACGCTGGACCGAGCGGTACG
>JBBIJG010000032.1:3071-11701 GCA_037446095.1 Caldilineae bacterium | reverse complement strand
TCCTGATCATCTGCGACCCCGTAGATGGAGCACTCCACACCATGCTCTACCCCTACTTGCCGAATCCCACCACGAATCAGACACCCACTTACAGCGGGCTGGCTACATCCAATCTGGCAGAGGGAGTGACCGTAGTCCGAGTGGAGTACCGGGTGGATGGCGGCCCATGGCAAGCGGCCACGGCTGGCGATGGCGCTTTCGACGAGGCCATTGAGGGCTTTACCTTTACCCCGCAAGCTCTGGCTCCTGGGCTTCACATCTTTGAAACGCGGGCCATTGACTCCAACGGGAGAGAGGAAAGCTCCTATAGCCGTGATACCCTGGGCATCAAGGAGCCGGAAACCTACATCATTGCTCTGCCGATCATCATAGCTCACTGATACTATAATCGCAGGTAGCAGCAGAAAAGGTCCGAAAAAGATACGACGCACCTTTTTTCGGTCGTTATCATGCCTATAAGACCGGGGTGCCGGTGCGGTCCCGCTGTTTCAGTGGTTCTTATGGGGAATATTGACTAAGGCTGAAGACAATGATATACTATTATAAGAATTTCCGTAGACAAAAACGCGTGTTGGGTTGAAAAGAGGAGATAGATGTCAGGCGATGACAGGCTTTCGGAATTGGAAAGGCAATTAAAGCTATCACAAAAGCAAGCGATTCTCTACGGCCGTGACCTGCGGAGGATTTATCAGGCGGAAAAAGCCAAGCGCGAGGCGTTGGAAGCGGTGAATCGGAGAATGCAGGCCGTTTTCGACAGCATGACCGGTGGGCTATTAATCCTCGGCGATGACCTCCGCATCATGGATGCCAACCCGGCTTTCTGTGCCCTTGTCGAGCGGGAAATCAAATCCCTCGTGGGACAACCTTTGGCTGCGGTGCTGCCCGGCTCGGAACTGGACAGCCTTCTCCAGGAAGCCATGGAGGAGGGACGCTCCACGGCTACCGGTGAGATAGAACTGACCGAACCGTGGCCACGCACCCTGTTCGCCACCATCTCTCGGGTCGAAGCCGGGAAACACAAAGGCTGGGTGGTTGTCTTCCACGACATGACAGCCTGGAAAAGGATGGAGAACCTGAAAACCGAATTCATCGGCATTGCCTCCCACGAGCTTCGCACGCCGCTGACCATCATCATGGGCTATATTGGCCTCCTGGCAGAAGACCTGAGAGACAGACTGACTGACATGGAGCAGGAGTCCATCAACTCGATTGTGGAGGCTGGAAAGCATCTCACCCGAATCATTGACGAGCTGGTACAGTTTGCCGAAGCTAAGGGAGGAGAGGTAAGCTTTGAGCCAGAGGTTGACCTGGAAGAGATAGTCCGCGAGGCCCTTTCGGCTCTCGAAGCCCGGATCCACGAAAAAGGCATTGAGCTCAGAGAGGAATTCCCTCCGGAAGGAGCCCGGGTCCGGGGCGATCGCAGGATGCTTCTGGGGGTTTTCAGGCACGTGCTGGAAAACGCCGTCAGCTTCAACCGGCCGGGGGGGAAGATCGCCATAGTTGTGGGCGAAAAAGATGGTTTCTATCAGGTGGATGTGCAAGACACCGGGGTAGGCATCCCTCAGGTTGAGTTGCCCAGGATCTTTGACACGTTCTACCAGGTCGAAGAGCACATGACCCGTCAGGTGGGAGGGTTGGGGCTGGGGCTCTCCATTGCTAAGCGAGCGGTGGAACTGCACGGGGGAGCCATCTGGGCGGAAAGCATCTTGGGGCAGGGTACGACTCTCAGCTTCACTCTGCCCAAGGCCCTACGCGAAGTCCCAGCGCCTGATCTGTCGGAGCCGGAGCTGGCCCCTCGCCCGGGGGAGGAAACCCGGCAGTTGGCCGCCACCCAAAATTCACTGCTGCGGTATGCCCAGGACTTGAAACAAGCCCTCGAGGTCGAGAGAGAGCAACGCCGACAACAAGAAGAGCGAATCCGCGACCTGGAAAAGAGAGTGGAAGAGCTGGCAATCCTCAACGAACTGAGCACCAGCCTGTCCTCCACCCTCGATCTGGACAAAGTCCTGACTTTGATCATGGAGCGGATCAATGCCGTGCTCAAAGTGCAGGCGGGCTCCCTTCTGCTCATAGACGATAAGACAGGAGAATTGGTTTTTCAAATCGCTCTGGGTGAGAAAGCTGAAGAAGTGAAGCCCTTCCGCCTGCAAATGGGCCAGGGCATCGCCGGCCACGTGGCTCAGAGCGGGAAACCTTTGATGATCTCTGATGCCCAAAAGGACCACCGCCACTACAAAGCGGTGGATGTCACCACTGACTTCCTGACCAGGTCCCTGCTCTGTGTGCCGATGGTCGTCAAAGGGAAGGTCATCGGCGTCATCGAGATTATGAACAAGCTGGAGGGTGACTTTACCGAGAGCGATCTGACCCTGTTGAATTCCATCGCCACCTATGCCGCCATTGCCATCGAAAACGCCCGGCTGCATCAGAGCGTACTGGCCGAGCGGGACCGGGTGGTGGCGGTCCAGGAAGAGGTCCAGAAGAAGTTGGCCCGTGACCTTCACGACGGCCCTACCCAGTTGGTGGCCAGCATGTTGATGAGGCTCGATTTCGTTAAGAAAGCTCTGTCCCGGGACCCCTCCCTGGTGGAGGAAGAGGTCACTCAGTTGATGGAACTGGGACAGCGTGCCAGCCATCAGATGCGCACCCTCCTCTTTGAACTGCGCCCCCTGATTCTGGAAACCCAGGGGCTGGTGCCGGCCTTGGAGACGTTTCTGAGCCGCCTCCAGAAGGAAGAAGCGGGCACGACCCTTCACCTGGAAGTCAGGACAGAGAGAGGGGATGCTCAGCTTACCCGCCGGGACTCGAAGGATGAGGCCGCCATCTTTGCCATCGTTCAGGAAGCAGTCAAAAATGCCCTCAAGCACGCCCAGGCGGATAACATCTGGGTCCGGCTGGTGGAGCAAGCCGGCACGCTGACGGTGACGGTGCAAGATGACGGCGTGGGCTTTGACGTGGCCGCGGTGGAAAGCGTTTACGAGCAGCGGGGCAGTCTGGGGATGGTCAACATCCGAGAACGGGCCGAGCTGCTCGGCGGCTACCTGACACTCCGATCGGCACCTGGCCAGGGGACAGAAGTGGTGCTCCATGTCCCCTGGGGACTCGTAGATTAAACCTCCAGCCCTTACCAGATGACTGCCACCTGGGTAGAGGGCGAGGGCCAGGAGGAACCGCCTATGGACAGGGAGCCTCAATTGGAAGAACAATTAGCCAGGACCCGCGAGCAACTGCTGATTTACGCCACCGACCTGGCTAAATCTTTTGCCATGGGCCGGAGAAAGACAAAGGAGCTGGAGGAAAAACACAAGCGCCTCACGGTCCTTTACGAGATCAGTCGTACGCTCACCTCGGTGCTGGACCTGGGAGAAGTGCTCAGCCTGGCTATGGACGCTGTCATGGGGGTCACAGGGGCGGAGCGCGGCTTTGCCATGCTCCTCGAACACAAGAGCGGTAAGTGGGCCCCCACCCTCGTCCGCCACATAGACTGGGAAGAAATTGAAGCCTCCCGCGCCATCCAGAAGGCCCTCGAACAGGTGATAGAGACTCACACCTCTGTGGTGAGCACCAATACCCAGGCTGTCCAGGACCCGGCGGCACAAGAAGGCGGTAGCGAAAGCCTGCGCTCCATCCTCTGTGTGCCCCTCCTGATCAGAGAGCAACTGATCGGCATCATCTATGTGGACAACCGGATCGAAAAAGGAAACTTCACTCTCTACGATCTGGACTTTCTGACGGCTTTCGCTGATCAAACGGCCATCGCCATCGAGAATGCCCGCCTCTATGAGAGTGTGATAACCCAGATGAGGCAGGCCATGGCTCTCTATAAGGTGAGCACCAGGCTGATAGGCACCCTGAACCCCGACCAACTGTTAGAAGACATTCTGGAAGTGTTACAGCAAGCCTTTGGCTATCTCAACTGCGCCATCCTCTTGATGGATAAGGAGGCGGGGGAGCTCTATATCCAGGCAGCTCGTGGTTATCCCCCAGAAGTCATGGCTGCTGGCAGGCTCAAGATCGGCGAGGGCATTGCCGGCTGGGCAGCAGCCAGCCAGATGGCCATCAACGTGCCCGACGTGAGCCGAGACCCCCGTTACATCCCCTGGCTGAAGGAAACCAGGTCCGAACTGGCCGTGCCCATGCTGACCGGCGCTCAGACCATCGGTGTCCTCGATGTCCAAAGCCCTCAGCTCAACGCCTTTACCCAAGATGACCTCCGGCTCTTCTCCTCTGTGGCTGCCCAGGCCACTGTAGCCATGGAAAGGGCCTGGCTTTATGAGGAGACTCAGCAGAAGATGACCGAGATAGCCACTATGAAAAATTACATGGACAACATTTTCGCCAGCATCGCCAGCGGCGTGATCACCGTTGATCTCGAAGGCCGAATCACCACTTTCAATCGCGCCGCGGAGGCTATTCTGGGTATACCCGCCGACCAGGCGGTAGGCAGGCCCTATCGGGATGCGTTGGACTTTTTCCAAGGGACGCCTTTCCCTTCCTTGGTGGAAGAAGCTAGGACCTTTGAACGTCCTTATCTGGCTTCGGAGATCGAACTCCATTTGCCCCAACGTGGCAAGGTAAGCCTCAGCCTGGATCTTTCCACTCTGAAAGATCAGGCCGGGAAGCCTTTGGGGGTGACCATCGTCCTGGATGATCTTACCGAGAAGAAACGGCTGGAAGCCGAACGCCGGTGGGAGGAGCAGGAGAAGCAACGCATCCGTGAGTTATTTCAGCGTTACGTCGCGCCGACGGTGGTCGAGCGCCTCATTGAAGACGGCGATCAGGTGGTCCTGGGCGGCAGGCGACAGGTGGTCACCATCCTGTTCGCCGACATCCGTGGGTTCACCTCCTTCAGCGAGGCCAAGAATCCCGAGGAGCTGGTCGAAATCCTGAATCGCTACCTCTCCCTGGCAGCCCAGGCCGTGTTGGAGCAGGAAGGTACTCTGGACAAGTTTATGGGTGATGCAGTGATGGCCATTTTCAACGCCCCTCTGCCCCAGCCAGATCACACCCTGAGGGCCGTGCGGGCAGCGCTGGCCATGCAGGAAGCCATAGCCACCTATCACAATGAACTGGACAGCACCATGCGACTCTCCTTTGGGGTAGGTATCAACGTGGGGGAGGCCGTTGTCGGCAATGTGGGCACGGCCAAGTTAATGAATTACACCGCCATCGGCGATTCGGTGAACCTGGCCGAAGGTTTGCAGAAGAGCGCCGAGGCCGGGCAGATTCTGCTGAGTCACAGCGCCTACCAGGCTGTCAGAGAGCACGTCCGGGTCAGGCCATTAAATCCCATTAAAGTCAAAGGACGCCGCAGCACCGAGCCGGTCTACGAGTTGGTAGGATTGAAAGGGTGAATGACTTTCCAGATTCTCTGCGTTCTCCATGGGCTCTGCGGCAAACAGATACGAGGGAGGAAGGGACGCGAAGCCATCTCCAGCCCTTGCATCCATCGAGACTCAGTGGACCGCAAAAGCTCATCCGGAGTAGAGCCTTCAGGCGGAATTCCCCGGCTAAAGGCCTTACGCCAGGGCCTAATTGCGGTCTCCTGAGAGGAATGGTTCACAAATAGTGCCTTCACGCCCGACGATAAATCATCGGGCTAAGCGAGCAAAAGGCGATCAATCGCTCTGGAATAGCCTGCTTCAGCGGGCTTTGCTCAGCCTGGCGATTTATCGCCAGGCTGTGGCTGAAAGGGTGAAAGGCGCAGCACCGACCAAGAGGATGAAAAGTTATGGAAGCTAGGGAGACAGTGCATCATGAGGCCAGCCCAGGCCACGACCTCACCGGACACAAATGGGCAGAGGAGGAACTGAAGCGCAGAGTGGAACAGTTGACCGGTTTGAGCCAGGCTGCGCAAGTAGTAACGGCCTCCCTCGAACTCGACCAGGTGCTGGCCAAGATTGTCTCCCTGGCCAGCCAGGTGGTGGCTTCGGACTATGCCAGTGTGGTTTTGGTAGACGAGGAGGGCCGATTGGGGCAGAGCGCCGAAGATTTGCCGGGCGTGCCGTCCATAGGGTACCGCATCAGGGCTGAGGGTTTCACCCGTTGGATCGTCCGTTCGCGTCAGACAGTAGTTGTTGACAACATAGATGAGGACGGCACGGTAAGCCCCAGGCCGGTTGACGGGGTCTCGTCTACTGCCAATCCGTTCATTGTAAAGGCTGGTGTCAAGTCGCTCGTCGGCCTGCCCCTGATGGCCAAAGATCGCCTGCTGGGCGTGCTCTACCTGCACAGCCTGCACCCCGCCCATTTCCGTGACCATCTCCCCTTGCTGACCGCTTTCGCCAATCAGGCCGCTATCGCCATCGAGAACGCCCGGCTCTATCAGGCGGAACGGAAGCGGGCCGCTCAGTTGGCTGTGGTCAGCCAGGTGGCCCGGCAGATCGCCTCGATCCTGGAGCCGGATCAGCTTCTCCAGACGATCGTCACCGCTATCCAACAGGGTTTCGGTTACTATAACGTCGCCCTTTTTCTGGTGGATGAAACCGCCAGCGAGGTGAAGATGCAGGCCATAGCGGGTGGTTTCGCCGACGTGACGGCGCCCAACTACCGTCAGGCGGTGGGGGTGGGGATGATCGGCTGGACGGCCCAGACCGGTCAGCCGCTCCTGTCTAACGACGTGAGCCAGGAACCGCGCTACATCCCCGGCTTCCTGGAAGAAGGGTTGACCAGATCAGAGTTGTGCGTGCCCCTCAGACTGGCCGGCCAGGTCATCGGCGTGCTCGATGTCCAGGACACCCGGTTGAACGCCTTCGACGAAATGGACCTGCTGGCTATGGAGACCCTGGCCGACCAGATTGCCATGGCCATCGAGAACTCCCGGCTCTTTAAGGAGACGAAGCGCCGCTTCGAGGAGACGGTGGCCCTGTACCAGACTTCTCTGGATATCACCACTTCGTTGGAAATGTCAGAGCTTCTGAAGTCCATTGTGAAGCGGGCAGTCAGGCTGCTACGGGCCGAGGCTGGGGGCATCTATCTGTGCGACTCAGAGCGAGAGGAATTGAGGTTGGCCATCGGCTATGGTTACACCGAGAAATATGTCGGGGTCACCCTCAAGCCAGGGGAGGGCATGGCGGGCCGGGTGTTCCAGACCGGGGAACCGCTCATCCTGGACGATTACCGGACCTGGGAAGGGAGGGCCGCGGTGTACGAGGCCGATCAGCCTTTCACCGCCGTGCTGGAGGTGCCCCTGAAATGGCAAGACCGCATCATCGGGGTATTGGCCATTAACGCCGATGTGCAGAAAAGGACCTTTAACCAGGATGACGTCTGGCTGACCACCCTCTTCGCCAACCAGGCTGCTATCGCCATCGAGAACGCCCGCATCTACGAGGAGAAGCGTGAGAGAGCCATCCAACTGGAACTGATCGGTGGGGTCACCCAGAAGATTGCCTCCATCTTGGACCTGGATGAACTGCTGCCTCAGGTGGCCCATCTGATCGGAGACACCTTCGGCTACTACTACACCAGCATCCTCCTGGTTGAGGCCGGCAGCGATGAAGTCGTTTTGAGAGCTTCCGCTGGTCCCGCTATTGAAGCTCTGGTGGGCCGTTTGCGGCTCAAAATTGGCCGGGAGGGGATCACCGGCTGGGTGGCCCACCGCGGCGAGCCCCTGCTGGTCAACGACGTCAGCCGCGAGCCCAGGTATTATCCCACAGAGGTGACCAGGGATACCCGGTCAGAGCTGGCTGTGCCCATCAAAGTAAAGGGGGAGGTCATCGGCGTGCTGGACGTGCAAAGTGTCGAACTCGATGCCTTTAGCCAGGACGACGTCTTCATCTTGCAAACTCTGGCCGATCAACTGGCCATCGCCCTCGAGAATGCACAACTATATAAAGAGAGGCAGCGGCAATCGGAGCGCCTGGCTCAGACGCTGACCCTCAGCGAGGTGCTCCACAGTGGTCTGAAGCCGGAGCAGGTTTTAGAGCAAATTGTCCAGGGCGTGGTGAGGCTGGGTTTCCGCCGGGCGGTGATCAATGTTTATCAGCCCGAAGAGGACCTGCTGAGGGTGCGGGCCGTGGCCGGCCTGAAGGAGCCGGAGCGCGAGAAAATTATGGGCGCTACCTACCGCTGGTCTGATTTTCACAACCTGATGCAGGAACGGTTCCGGGTCAGCCGTTCTTACCTGATCCGCCATAGGGAGGTGGACTGGGGGAAAGATTTCCAGGGCCTCCTGATCGCCTCCAATACGGAGGATCGTGGGCCTGGCTACTGGCATCCTGAAGACATGCTCCTGGTGCCCTTGTTGGGCGCTGACGGCCAGCCGGTGGGGCTGCTCTCGGTGGATGAGCCGCTAGATGGCCTTCTCCCCGACCTGAATACCATCCGGACGCTGGAAGCGTTCGTCAACCAGGCGGCCATCGCCCTCGAAAACGCCCGTCTGTACGAGCAGGTCACCGGTCTGGCTGCCGAACTGGAGGCTCGCGTCCAGGAAAGAACCGCCGAGCTGATCCGCAAGGCCCAGGAACTCTCCTTCCTCTACCAGGCTGGTGTGGTATTTTCCTCCAGCCTGAAAGTGGAAGAGGTCTTGAGGACCCTGGCCGAGCAGGCAGCGCTGGCTGTGAACGCCGTGAGCTGTACCGTCTGTGAGCTCCAGGGGGATACTTTGACCATCGTGGCCGGCTATCGGG
>JBBIJG010000032.1:0-3024 GCA_037446095.1 Caldilineae bacterium | reverse complement strand
CCTGGCCGACTACCCGGCTACCAGGGAAGCCATCGAAAAAGGGCAGCCCCTGCGGGTGAGGGTGGACGATCCCCTGGCCGATGAGGCCGAGCGGGCTGAACTTCAGGAATGGGGATACACCGCTTTGCTTCAGGTGCACATCGTCAGCCGGGACCAGGTGGTGGGGGTGGTGGAGGTCTTTGACAACAAACCAGGGCGGGAGTTCAGCGAAGGTGATGCCGCCCTGTTACAGACCATCGCCAACCAGGCCGGTATGGCCATCGAGAAGGCCCGCCTCTTTCAGCAGGTTCGCGAGGAGCGCAACCATCTGGAACTGCTTTACGAGGTCTCCCGCAAACTGAGCGTCAGCCTGGACCTGGAGCAGACTTTGAATGACATTCTCCAGGCCAGCACAGTGGCTACCGGAGCCAGTCGGGGCAGCATCCTGGTCTTTGACGATGAGGGCCGGGTTGCCCATCGCATCCTGATGCGTGAGCTGTCCCCGGCCGAGGCCGATAAAGCCTCGGACCTGGTCCTGCGTAAGGGGTTGGCCGGCTGGGTCTTGCAGCACCGGCAGCCAACCATCGTCTTCGACACCAGCCAAGATAAACGCTGGTGGCCCTTCCCAGATAATGTGGAACCCGTGGGCTCGGCCATGGCCATCCCCTTTATTGGGCGTGACCGGGTGCGAGGGCTATTGACCCTGGTGCACCCTCAGCCATACCACTTTGACCAGACCCATCTCGACCTCCTGTCCTCCATTGCTTATCAGGTCGCGGTGGTCATCGAGCGAGCCCGATTACACGAGCACGCCCGACGCCGCGCTGTCCAGTTGGCTACGGCCGCCGAGGTGGCACGCGAGGCCACATCCACTTTAGACGTGGGCCAGTTGCTCACCCGCACCGTTAACCTGATCCGCGACCGCTTTGGCCTTTACTATGTCGGCATCTTTCTGGTGGACGAGACAGGTGAGTACGCTGTTCTACGAGCGGGCACCGGTGAGCCTGGCCAGCAGATGCTCCAACAGGGCCACAGGCTGCGGATTGGCGGCTTCTCGATGGTGGGGCAGTGCATAGCCAAGGCCAGGGCCCGCTTGGCCCCGGATGTGAACAAGGAGGCCATCCGCTTCGCTAACCCCCTGCTGCCTGCCACCTACATGGAGATGGCTCTGCCGCTCGCCAGCCGGGGACGGGTTATCGGCGCCATGACCATTCAAAGCGACCGCCCGGCCGTGTTCTCTGAGGAAGATGTCGCCACATTGCAGACCCTGGCTGACCAGTTGGCCAATGCCATCGAGAACGCCCGGCTGTATGAAGAGATTCACCATTGGGCTCAGGAGGTAACCCAGCAGAAGGAACAGACCGAGGCGATCATGCGGAGCATGGCCGATGGTTTGATCGTCACCGACCTGGAGAACAGGCTCGTCCTGGCCAACCCGGCCGCTGAGGAACTGCTTCAGTTCAGGTTCGGAGACGCCGCTGGCCAGGAGATCGGGGCCAGCATCCATGACGAGCGCCTGTGCCAGATTGTGCGCGACACTCAGAGGCAACAGGCCGGCTGCGAGGTGGACATCGAGCTGACTGACCCTTACAGGGTCATACGCGCCCACACCGCCGTGGTCAACGAGCCCTCCGGTCAGCCCAGGGGCATCGTCACGACCCTGCGCGATGTGACCCACGAACGAGAGGTGCAACGCCTGAAAGAAGAATTGATCAGCACGATCAGCCACGAGCTGCGCACCCCCTTGTCCAGCGTGCTGGGCTTCAGCGAGCTGCTGCTGAGCCGCCGATTGAGCAAGGAAAAGCAGCAACTCTATATCCAAACGATCCACCAGGAAGCTCAGCGCCTTTCAGCCCTGATCAACGATTTTCTGGACCTTCAGCGCATGGAGAAAGGCCGACAGACATATTACTTCGAGGAAGTGAACCTGGGTGAACTGGTGCATGAGATGGCGGCCATCTACAGTGGCCTGAGCGACACTCACACCCTGACCCTGAACCTGCCATCAGACTTGCCCCCTGTCCAGGCTGACCCCGACCGCTTGAGGCAGGTTTTGGGCAACCTGCTCTCCAATGCCATCAAGTTCTCGCCTAACGGGGGAGTGGTGACCGTGTCGGTCCAGGTTGAAGGCGATGAGGTCTGTGTCGCAGTATCCGACGAGGGGATTGGCATCCCAGTTGAAGCATTGCCCCATCTCTTCGAGAAATTCTTCCGGGTGGACAGTTCTGACCGGCGGGAGATCCAGGGGACAGGATTGGGCCTGGCGATATGCAAAGGGATCGTGGAGGCTCACCAGGGGCGTATCTGGGCCGAAAGCCAGGAGGGAGTGGGCACTACGATCACCTTCTCCTTACCCCTCATGCCCAGGAGGCGGATTCTGGCCATTGACGACGAAGAGGCTATCAGGGAGCTGTTCCAGAAACTGCTGAGCAAGAAGGGCTACGAGGTCCTCACGGCAGCCCATGGCCAGGAAGGACTCCTGCTGCTGGAAGCGGAAAGGCCCGATCTGGTGATCCTGGACATCGCCATGCCGGAGATGGATGGCTACCGGTTCTTAGAAATCATGAAAGATGACCGGGGGATGAAGGATATCCCGGTGATCGCCATCAGCGGTGTAGACACCGACATAGAGAGGCTGAAGGAACTGGGAGCCGATGAGTTCTTGAGCAAGCCGTTCTCCAGCACGGTCCTCCTGGAGACGGTGCAGAGGCTGTTGCGGGTTTCAGACCTCAAGTCCCAAGAGGGATCGTCTTCCGGAATGCAACTCCGGGACATCAAAGGTGGGGTCTGCCAGCAGCCAGACGGATCCGCTGCGCGAGTCTGCGAAGGAGAGGAAGAGTAAGGGTCCCCTATTTTCGCAAAAGGAGGAGTGAGAATATGACCAAAAAAATCCTGATTGCCGACGATGAAGAGCCCATGCGCCTTCTGGTACGGGCTACTTTAGAGGATGAAAGCGGAGAGGGGCGATACGAGATCATCGAGGCAGCCGATGGATATGAGACCCTGGAGATCGTGCGTCGGGAACGGCCGGAACTCATTCTCCTG
>JBBIJG010000031.1:0-12194 GCA_037446095.1 Caldilineae bacterium | reverse complement strand
GGGCTGGACCTGCCCCCGGCCGCTGCACTGGCCCAGGCCATCCACGAAAAGTATACCCCCTTCCCCACAGACCGGATCAGCACAGCCGAGGTGGTTGAGGCTGTCCTGGCAGCCTACAAGGGCCGCACCATCAAGGCCCTGGGAGACCTTTGCTCCGGCTGGATTTGTAATCCAGCCGCAGGGTCGCCGGGTTGCAAATCCGGCCAGAGCCGGGATCTCACCACCGCCCACAGTCTTCACTTCATCCAGGTGCAGGGCCTTCACCACACCTACCTGCGCGGCACCCCCCTGGAGACCGTCGCCTTGCGCGGCGTGGACCTGGAGGTCGGCCGCGGGCAGGCGGCGGGGATCATAGGCCCCACCGGGTCGGGCAAATCCACCCTGCTCCAGTTCCTCAACGGCCTGCTGACACCCCAGACCGGCCGGGTCTTGCTGGACGGGCAGGACCTCGCGGACCCCCAAACCAACCGCCGGGCGGTCCGCTTCCGGGTCGGCTTCCTCTTTCAGCATCCCGGCGACCAGCTTTTTGAGCGTTACGTGGGCGACGACGTGGCCTTCGGCCCCCGGGCTATGGGATTGCCACGCCAAGAGGTGCGGGAGCGGGTGCGCCGGGCAATGGAGGCAGTGGGGCTGCCGTTCGAGCAGTTCAAAGACCGGCTGACAACCACGTTGAGCGGGGGGGAACGGCACAAGGCGGCCCTGGCCGGGGTGCTGGCCCTGGAGCCGGAGGTGCTGGTTCTGGATGAGCCGACAGCCGGCCTGGACCCTCGCAGCCGCCGCGAGCTGCTGACCCTGCTGCGCCGCTGGCGGGAGGAGCGGGGCGGAACCCTGGTCGTGGCCACCCACAACATGGAGGACCTGGCCGAGCTGGCCGAGTGGACTTACCTGCTGGCTGACGGTAGGGTGACCCTGAGTGGCCCCACCCGGCAGGTATTCGCGCGGAGCGAGGAACTGACCCGCCATGGCCTGAGCACACCCCAGGCCACAGCCGTGGTCCAGGCGCTGCGGGCTCGCGGGCTGCCCCTTTCCGATCACCCTCTCACCATCTCCGAGGCAGCCGACGAGATCGCTGCCCTGCTGAGCTAGGGTAGTCAGGGTAGCCGAGGGCAATGCCCTCGGCGGCAATGCCCGGCTACCCGGGATGGTTCAATTTTCTGGGAAACTCGAGGTGTCAAACCAATTTTGAACCATCCTGACTATCCAGACGTAATTTGGGAGCGCATTTGCAGACGGCTGTATGAACCGCTTTGAGGCCAGAGAGAAAACCATGGAAAACCTGGAGTTGTTGCGCTACATTACCATCGGCCAGTACCTGCCCACCGGATCGCCGATCCACCGACTGGACCCCCGGGTCAAGCTGTTGGGTTTCGGCGCGCTGGTGCTGGTCGTCGCTTTCAACGGTAGCTACCTGGGCAACCTGGTCCTGCTGGCGACGGTCCTGGCGCTGGTCGCCCTGGCACGAGTGCCGCTGGCTTACGCCCTGCAAGGGATACGTCCGGCGCTGCCGATCATCCTTGTCCTGGCTGCCTTCCAGGTCCTGCTGCCATCGCCGGCCTTCAGCGTTGCCCCCCGGTGCTCCGTGCTGGTCAGGTGGCCGTTCCTTCAGCTCACCGATTGCACGCTGCGCCTGGTGGTCGTTTCGGCGCTGCGCTTCGGCGAACTGATCATCCTCACCAGCCTGCTCACCCTCTGCACTCCTATCACCGACCTTGCCCGTGGGGTCGAGCGGCTGTTGGCCCCGCTGGCCCGGCTGCGCTTCCCGGCCCACGAGGTGGCCCTGGTGCTGACCATTGCCCTGCGCTTTGTGCCGGTCTTGGCCCAGGAGATGGAGCGGATTGTGCGGGCTCAGGTCTCGCGCGGGGCCGACTTTGGCGGACGGAGCCGCCTGCGCTTCATCCAACAGACCCGGCAACTCCTGCCCCTGTTGGTGCCCCTCTTCCTGATCAGCCTACGCCGCGCCGAAGAGTTGGCCCTGGCCATGGAGGTGCGCTGCTACGTTGGCGGTACCGGCCGCACCCACCTGGTCCGGCTGCGGGCGCGCCCTGCCGATTTCGTTGCCCTGGGGTTGGCCATCGCTTTCGCTGCCTTGATGTTGAGCCTGGATTTCACGGCTGCCGACCGGGCCTTGTTGCCCGGTCTGGCTCCAAATTTCTGAATTTAAGGAGGGAAAAAGTCATGGAAACGTCTGTCACGCAACTTTCGACCCGTCGTATCGCCGTGGCCGGGGTGCTGGCTGCGGTGTCCATCCTGCTGATCCTGGCCCCGGTGGGGGGGTTCATCCCCGTGCCGACGCCAGCCGCCAACGCCACTACCCTGCACATCCCGGCCATCATCGGAGGGATCCTGGAGGGGTGGCCCGTCGGCGGGCTGATCGGGCTGATCTTCGGGCTGGGCAGCTTCCTGCGCGCCCAGCTCCCCCTGTTCAAGGACCCCTGGGTGGCCATCCTGCCCCGTATCTTCATCGGCATCACCCCCTACTTCGTCTACCGCGCTCTGCGTTCGGCCAGCGCCGCCTGGGTCACGCTGTTCGCTCTGGCCCTGATCGCGGTGGCCGGCGTCTTCAGCTACCAGGTGGCGACGACCCATCTGGTCTACGGGCTTTTGATCGCCGCCCTCGCCCTGCTGGCCGCCGCCGGCCTGATCTACCTGGCCCGCAAGCAGGAGGCAGAGGTGGTAGCCATCTCCGTGGCGGCAGCCGTGGGAACGCTTACCAACACGGTGCTGGTGTTGACCATGGCCGTGGTGCGGGGCTACCTCTCGGCCGATGTAGCCCTCGGTGTCGGGCTCACCCACGGCATCCCTGAGATCATTGTGGCAGTGATCATCACCGTGGCCGTAGTGACGGCCTGGAAACGGATCGAGACCGGGCGGGGCGGGGCACGCTTGTAGGGTGTCATAACAAAAATTCGATGCTCTCCTCATTTCATGACAGCCTGCCTTCATCACACCCTGGAGGCAGGCTTTGTTTTGCGGGGCTGTTTGGCACGGAGAGGTCGTAGGGAGGCAAGGTGAGCGCATTGGGGAAGGTAGACCCGATGCTAGAACGCCGGCCGCGCCTTCTCATCGCTGATGACAACGTGGACACGCGATATATCTTGTCCGGTTTCCTGGCGCACCGGGGTTACGAAACCATTGTCGCCTCCAACGGGGAGAAGGCCCTGGCGTTGGCGGCAAGGCTCCCCCTGGACCTGGCCCTGCTGGACGTGGTGATGCCCGGCCCGTCGGGTGTCGAACTGGCCGCCCGGCTGAAGGACCTCCAGCCGCAGATCGAGGTGATCCTGATCACCGCTTATGGCTCCCTGGAACAGGCGGTGGAGGCGATGCGTCAGGGCGTTTTCTACTACCTGGCCAAGCCGCTGGAGCTGAAACGAGTGCTGGCCGTGGTGGAAGAGGCCTGGGCCAAGCAACAGGCCCTGGCGGAAGAAACGCCGGAGATGTCCGAAGCGCTGAGAGGCCTGACCTGCCGGGAGCGGGAAGTGCTGGCTTTACTAGGCGAAGGCAGGACAGACCTGGAGATGGCCGAGGCGTTGGGTATTAGCACCCACACCGCCAGCACTCACGTGCGCAACCTCCTGGGCAAATTGGGGGTGAAGAACCGCGTGCAGGCGGCTGTGCTATGGGATCGCTACACGCGGGCAAGACAGCGCCGATGACCGGCAGCCAAAACTGGACCAAAAAATACTTAATTCTAGGGATGACAACAGGGAGTAGAATGTGCTATAATACTGTTAGCTGTTAAGACTCTGTGGAAGACGAGCGATTGTTGTAAGCAGGGGAGGCGATGGTTATCGAGAATTTATTGTTCCAAATTTACTTCAGACCGCCGAAGGCGGGCTTGAGGTTAAAAAATTAGGAGGAATATACAATGAGACAGATACGCAATTTCCGAAAGGCCCTCCGGGCAAGAGGTCAGAGATTCACTGTTATTGCAACTCTAACCGTTATAGGGATTGTAATAGGGATTGTAATCTGAGGGTTAACCTTATCACCCGCAAGAGCTCAACAACCACCGTCTGTCTTCATCCAAGTTAACGGCCAGACCATCCGTTTAGAATCAGGCAAGAACGTCCACCCGCAAACGTACACGCTTCTCTTACAGGACCCCGAGTTTGCTTCACAGGTGGATTGGGTGTTTATGGATGGTATGTGGATTCCGCTGGCTCGTGGCGTGGAAATGCCGTCGGAAAAGGTTTTGTCTGAACAATTGCCCCCTTTGGGCCCAGAATATATTCCTGAATGTAGGGTCACCCTCAACGTCCCTCTCTACAGTCAATGTGGTGGGTCCTGGTGGAACAAAAAATTGTTCAACGTTAGTAGCTGTCCAACAATGTGCGACAAAGGTTGTGCCATAACGTCGGCCACTATGGTGTTCAGGTATTTTGGAGGCAGCAAGGACCCCGGTCAAGTCAATGATTGCTGCGGAAGCAACAATTGCCGTTCGGGATGTGACTTGAGATGGGATTGTGCAGCTAACAGTTGCAGTGACAATAAAGCCAAATGGATCGGCGGCTATGGTTTCTATTGGGAAGCTTTATGTGGATTGCTGAATCAGCAGAGACCGCCTATTGTGCATTTGATGAAAGGGGGAGACAGCCATTTTGTCGTGGTGTATAAAAGTCTGGGCTATCGTTTCGATGACCCAAGCGGTTACTACATCAACGATCCAAAGGATGGTACAAACTACAAAAAGCTGGCTACTTATACCAACAACGGTTGGACCGCTGCTGGTATTCGGGAATATGCCAAAAGGTAAATTCTAGAAGGCAGCAAGTAGGTTGCTATAGGTTTCTTCGCAATATTTACCTCACCTGCGTTTTTGCCTTCGAACGTGTTTGGATGGGGGCCAACCTTCCGAGGCCGCGGGGGCGGGCGTGGGTGCCATCATTTGGTTTCCCGATGGCCAATGGTTGGCCTTTTGGGCCTGTTCTTCGACCGGTGGACTGGTCCGCCCCAATCGAAAGTCGCGGTGCACGTGCACGCGGCGGTACCGACGGTCACGCCGGGACTGCCTGCTACGGCCACACGCACGGCTGCTGCCTTACCCGTGGCGACGCGCCCTCTCCTTACGCCAATGCTGGGCTCCATTCGGTCTTACGCCGATACTGTCTCAGGCCTGGCCTTCGACATCCCGGCTAACTGGAAGGTGGATGGCACTCAGGGCAAGGAGGCATGAATGAAGAGGCTTCTCTTCCTACTCATTTTGATGAATTTGCCACTGGCAGCTTGCGGTGGCACTCCAACTCCCGATGTAGAGGCCACTGTCCAGGCTGGCATTGCAGCCCCACTGACCGCACAGCCGACTGATACGCCTATGCCGACGCCGCCAGCAACGTCCACACCAACGGAGATACCTACCCGGACGCCAACCCCAAAGCCAAATCCTCCTTTTCGTCGTCCATCGCCGAAAGAGACACCCTTTCCTTTCGCCATCTCCTTGAAAACCTACGAAGGTCAAAGGTTCTCATTTCAGTACCCAGCCAATGCTCGGGTGGAAAACCTCCGCCCCTGGCCTCCCGTAACAAGTGAGATTCACGTTATTGGCCCCATAGTCTGGGTCAGACCAGGTGATGCGGACTGGTCTTACAATGGCCCAGCCTACGAGTTGATCATACGGACTTACGAGAACCCTGAGGGGCTGGATGCAGAATCGTGGGCTCGGGATTATATCCTTAAGAGGTGGAAGGAGGCCAGAGAACGGAACCAGTCATGGGGGTCATTGCCGGTGACTAGGGAGGGGGTGATAGAAGAAGATAAAGTGGGGCGTTGCGTTGTGGCCGGTCAGCCTGTATTCTGGGTCAATTACTTCGGTTTTGACGCTGAAGTGTACGCTTTCTACCTGACCGGCAATGGCCAGATAATAGAACTGATTTTCCGCGATGAGATTCTGGAGAACCAGCCGTTAGCGGTGATCCAACAGGACGTTTGTGCGTTAATCATAGGCACTTTCCGTCTTAAGGGGAAGTAATATGTGCCTATGCCAGGATGGCCGGGCTTAGAAAGCGTATCCTGCCAGCTCAAAGGGACTAGCTGTTTGCGGAGGGGAGATATCATGAATAAGTGCAATGACCATGTGGTCCTCTTTAATAGCCAAGCCACTAACGGGATCTATGCCTACGAATCCACTACCTACAACAGCTACGACCGGGTGGTGTATATGTTCAGCTCCTGGAGTCGCTTATCTGGCTACGAGCCGCGTCGGTATTACAACGTTTGTCCATGGTAACAAGTCGCACCGCCGGGGCAGGAGTGCCTTGAGCATCAACGCCCCGGCGGTATCAATAACTATAATAAATGAAACAAACTCACCGAATGTCATACTGGCTGATAGGCTTCTTCATCTGCCTGAGCACTCTCTTGGGCGGATGCCAGGTTGGAGGTACTGAGTCGCCCACGATACCACCGATAGAGGCGACTGCAACACCCATCGCATCACCAATCACCATTGCTACTCCTGAGCCAACATCTTTCGTTCCAATCCCTCCACCTATTGCCACTGAGATCACATGGCGAGTCACCCCAGCAGGTGGACTAACCGGCCAAATTGCGGTGGATTTGTACTCTCTGGCGTTGATTGACTTGCAGGGAGATTCGCCGAAATTCCTGGGACCTCACCCCCCGACTTATTCCCAATTCTCCTGGGCACCTGACGGCAGCAAGCTCGCCTATTTGCTCCTGGCAGACTTGTGGGTTGTGGATGTGGAGACCCACCAGACCTGGAATCTGAGCTACACTGCTGATCGCTGGGAACTCATGCCCAGTTGGTCTCCTGACGGCCGATACATTGCTTTCACCAGCAGGCCGCTGGAGCCGGAGGAGTACGGTCAAACTGAAACGACCATGCACGGGGTATTTGGCGGTCAACTAACCGTTATCGGCGCTGATGGTTCTGACTACCGGGTGCTGGACAAAGAAACGGTCACCCACAACCCCCGTTGGGCTCCAGACTCTCAGCGGTTAATCTATGCTTCTTCAGAGGGTGAGTTGTATATCTTTGACCTCGAAAGTGGCCAGAGGCAGCAACTATCCCTGGCCGACTATGGCCTACAGGATGACCTCTACGTCTCCGGCGCTACCTGGTCACCTCAAGGAGATGAGGTAGCCATCTCCTTCTCCACTCGCCCCAAGCCGGAAGACACGTCTATGGAGGCAGGATGCGCCATCCTGAACCTTAAAGACCATACCTCGAGGATCCTTAAGCATTACACCGTGACATTAGGTATGCCATACGAGGGTATACCGCCTGGTGAAACCCTTTGCTGTGGGGGGCCAGGCATCCAATGGAGTCCAACGGGGGATCATCTTTTGGTAAACACTACACCTTTGCCCAGGGTGGATTTGCCCATTGGCCTGACGGTGATGGATACCCGGAATGGAGGGGAGATTTCTTTGGCCAGGAAGGGTGAAGAATACTTCTGGGCTTACTCGGCCGATTGGTCTCCTGATGGTCGGTGGGTGGCTTACGTTAGTGGTCGTGACCGTTCGTTGTGGGTGGTCAATCCCTCCGACCCTTCTGAGAAATACCAGATTATGGGGCCATTTTGTTGCGAGGGGCCGGTAGCCTGGCGGCCTGAAAGCCCTGGGCGCTGAGCCATCTGGCCCTGGTCACTCGGATTGGGGGTATGACCTTGCCATACAAGGAACTGTTCCTGGTATAGATGGACACAAATATTGTCTTTTTGCGAGCTATTACTACCAAGGTAGTTTGTGGAAAACGGGAACCGATTGTATGACATTGTGATAATCAGCATCTTCCATTGGGGAGGGCCAGAGTCACAACTGTGTCTGTTGCTAAAATGCCAAGGCTGGGATCTCTTGATCCCGGCCTTTATAGGTTAAGGAGGAGAGTTAGCGCGGGCCCCGCTGACTTGCGCTGGTGGCCAGAAGCCCAATAGTCCCAGCGAAGCTTCGCCTCAAACCGACCAGACTTCTGAAGTCTCGCAGATTTCGGAAGTCTGAACCATTCTTGACTCATTCGTCAAAGATTCGGCTTGCGAAGATACTTATTGTATCACATGGCGAGCCGAATGGCAGTGGCTTGGTTGGCAGGCTCACCTCCATCAAGAAGCCGTGGGCACTGGTGAGACCGACAGTGAAGCCAATCTTGGAGTGTTGTTCACCAATATTTCGAAAGAGCTCGCTGCTGAGGCAGGAGTTGATCTGGAGTTCAAAAGTGGTTGAGCCGATAGGAGCCGGACGGTGGAACAGGTAGAACAGCGAGGTAGCAAAGTCGTGGAAAAGAGTGCTGGTCATGGCTAAGGTGCGCTTCGAGGCGCGCATCAGGGTGTCGAGAGCGTACCCCCAGGCAGTGAAGTGATTTCTATCAGATCGCATTGCTCGAAATTTAGGGTTTTCCCTTTTGACATCGCCCCCGAATGTGGTAGAATAATTTTAACGAGGCAAATTCGGAGGTCATGTCCCTTAAGGATGAGGGCGGGAAAGTAGCGAGGAGGCGAGCAATGTCCAATCTGAAAGTGATAGAAGTCCGAGACGGTCACCTTCCCGAGGGGATCAGCGGCAAGGACCTCTCGGGGCCAATCGTATTGATGACCAACGGGAAGTTGCCCGAAGGGGTATCTGAGCAGCATCTCAGTGACATCGGTGCTACGGTCCTTTCCGTCAGAAGTGGCGATAAGCTTCCAGTCTTCATTGCTGAGTCTGAGTCAGGCCACCTGCAGAGCGTCGCAGAAGAGAAGCTAAAGAAGCTTGGCATCATCGTCGTTGATGATGCCGTCATCGCTGCAGGGAAAGCGGAAATTGAAAGGCAATTTGCGATGAGGGCAGACAAACCCTCTGCAGTTCAAATAGAAGAATATCTGGCATGGGTAGAGAGGCTAATAGAAATCCAAGAGAAACGGTTGATGGAGTTGAAGGAGTTCGGAGATGAGCTGAGGCAATTACTGGCATCGAAAAAGGAGTAAAGCCCTTGCGAATTCAGTTGTAGCAAAACGGGCCATGGTGACACTAGCTGTTCCCAAGGCATATTGGGTTGACATCTATTTTGGCCGCTGGAGACGCTCCGGCGAAAGCTGCAACTGTCCAGGGGTTCCCAGTCCCGGTTACTGCTACTACGGCAACACAAACTCGTGTAGCCAGGCCACTGCTTTTGGAAGAAGCTGGAAGACATACAGTGGGCTGTAGATGTACATAGGTGGACTAACAGGGATTCGGGGGGAGGGGCGTATAGCAGGCTTGTTCGCCCCTCCCCATATTTCTGGTTGAGCGCATAGGAAATCACTTATGGATAGGCGACTCCACAATCATTGTCTCCCTCTGATTGCGCTTATAGTGGCCTCTGTATCGGTCTCGGCCTGCACTCCCCAAGAGACCGCGCTTGTCCCCCCTACACCCACCAGCCAAGCGACCCGGTGGGTCACGCAGGGAGCGCAAGGATCTTCACCATCACCACCCGCTGAAACGGCCATACCCAGCCTATCGCCTAGCCAGGCGACGACCCTGCTACAGCCCCTTCCACCCACCCCCGAGAACACGCTCGAGGGCGCCACAGTCCAGGATGGGCCCTTCACCTTCGACCTCCGCCTTTATCGAAAACCTGAGTTTGGGCGAAATCCCCCTGCGCCGTGGATGTACAGTGATCTTGCTGGAATAGGCTCCCACATGATGTGGGTCTACCACAGCGCTGGGATGGAAGGACCTGTGAAGGAGTATTGGGGGATCCAGCTCAATCTCACCTTCCTGAGTGCGTATCCGAGCCTGAGGGAGGGTGATAACGGTGGCAGAGAGGGAGGTATCTTACTACCTGAGCAGAGTCAAGCCGATGACAGAGTCCAATTGGTCTTGAAACTAGAGACTCCTCAAGGAACGTATGGTGGGTCTATCAGCTTCACTCTACAACAGGGACGAGATGGTTTTGAGCCGGTAGAGGTCACGATAGCGCCCTTAACGTCCAGTCCATGATTTGCTCGTCGTTTCAAGGTCTCGTCGTGGTGCTAGTTCAAATGCTGTGCCCAGTGTGCAGGGGAGCAGAAGGGTCAAGGTGCGACGCACGTGTCAAATGCGTCGCACCTTTATGCTCAGGCGCAGCGCTTCATCAGTTCCTGCGCTGTCTCGGCCGGCACCTGGGCGTAGTGGTCGAACTCCATGGTGAAGGTGCCCCGCCCCTGGGTCCGGGAGCGCAGGCTGGTGGCGTAGCCGAACAGGACCGCCAGCGGGACGTGGGCGGTGACCTCGTGCAGGCCGTTGGCCCGCGGCCCGATGCCGACGATGGTCCCGCCCCGGGCGCTGAGGTCAGCGATCACGTCGCCAGTGCAATCCTCCGGGGCGACCACCTCAACCCGCATGATGGGCTCCAGGATGACCGGCCCTGCTTTGGCCACACCGTCGCGCAGGGCCATGGCCGCGGCTGTGCGAAAGGCCCGGTCCGACGAATCCACCTCGTGATAGGAGCCATCCACCAGAGTAGCTTTGATGTCCACCAGCGGATGCTTGGCCAGCACACCTTCCGCCAGCGCGTCGCGGAGGCCCGCTTCCACTGCGGGCACGTACTGCCTGGGGATCACCATCCCTCTGAGCTTCTCCTCGAAGACAAAGCCCGACCCTGCTTCCAGCGGTTCCAGCTCCAGCACCACATGGGCGTATTGGCCATGTCCGCCGGTCTGGCGCTTCAGCCGCGCCTCACAGGTGACAGGGCGGGTGATGGTCTCGTAGTAAGCCACCTGCGGCGCGCCCACCTCTGCCGCCACCTTGAACTCGCGCTTCATGCGCTCCACGAGCACCTCCAGGTGGAGTTCCCCCATGCCAGAGATGACGGTCTCCTTGGTCCGGGCGTCTTGTCTCACCTGAAAGGTGGGGTCCTCTTCGGCCAGCCGGTGCAAGGCCAGTGACATCTTGTCCTGGTCGGCCTTGGATTGCGGCTTGATGGCCACCGACATCACGGGGGTCGGGAAGGCGATCTTTTCCAGCACGACTGGCCGCCCGGTGGCGCATAAGGTCTCGCCCGTGCTGGCCTCCAGCCCCAACACGGCCCCGATGTCACCCGCACCGATTTCCTCCACTTCTTCGCGGCGGTCAGCAAACAGGCGCACCAGCCGCCCAATCCGCGCCTTCTCGCCCCGGCTGGCATTGACCACACCCTGGCCCCGGTGCAGCGATCCAGAATAGACCCGCAGGTAGGCCAGCCGGCCCACAAAGGGGTCGGTGTTGATCTTGAAGACCAAAGCCGCCAGCGGTTCGGATTCGTCGGCCTGGCAGATGACCTCAGCACCGGACTCCAGGTTCTGTCCCTTGATGGCCGGCACGTCCAGCGGCGAAGGCAGGTAGGCCACGATAGCGTCCAGCAGGGGCTGCACCCCTTTGTTGCGCAGGGCCGTGCCGCACAGGAAGGGAACCAACTGCCCGGCCAGTGTCGCCTGGCGCAACGCAGCGCGCAGCAGTTCGGGGGCAGGCTCCTCACCTTCCAGGTAGCATTCCATCACCTCGTCGTCCACGTCGGCCAGTTGCTCGATGAGCTGCTCGCGCCTGCGCTGGGCCTCATTTTGCAACTCCGAAGGTATCTCGGTAATCACCTGCTCATCGTTCTCATAGACGATAGCCCGCTGCTCGATCAGGTCCACTACCCCACGGAAGGAACCCCCTCCCTGACCTCCCCCGTCCGCTGGGGAGGCAGCGATGGGCATCTGGATGGCCACCGCCCTGGCTCCTAGCCGCCTGGTTACCATGTCCAGGGTCCGCCAGAAATCGGCCCCGGTGCGGTCCATCTTGTTGACAAAGCCGATCCGGGGGACCTGATAGCGGTCGGCCTGCCGCCAGACCGTCTCCGTCTGCGGCTCGACCCCGGCCACGCCGTCGAGGACGACGACGCCCCCGTCGAGGACGCGCAGCGAGCGCTGCACCTCGGCGGTGAAATCAATGTGACCGGGGGTGTCAATAATGTTGATTTGATGATCGCGCCAGAAGCAGGTGACAGCCGCCGACTGGATGGTGATGCCCCGCTCCCGTTCCTGATCCATGAAATCGGTCACCGTAGTGCCCTCATCCACGTTGCCCATGCGATAAGTGAGCCCCGTGTGATAGAGTATCCGTTCGGTGACGGTGGTCTTGCCGGCATCAATATGAGCGATGATACCAATGTTCCGTCGTTTTTCCAGTTGATGATTTTTTGACATGATACACTCCATCCTGATTTAGGCACAACAAGAGGCGGTCCATCTGCCGCTCGTGGCGGATTTCAAATCCGC
>JBBIJG010000030.1:0-12216 GCA_037446095.1 Caldilineae bacterium | reverse complement strand
GTTCAATCTCTTCTAAGGTCAGGGTTCGCTCCCCATACTGGGCCAGGCGGTCCAACACGGCCTGATCTGAAGCTCGAGGGGCCGCTATTCCCACAAAGAGCAAGACAATGCTCCCTAACATCGCCATGGCAACGATTAGCACCACCGGTGACATGGTCCAACCCTCCTATTGGCTGATAGCTGATAGCTAATAGCTAATACTATCTACACCTCAATGCGCACGATCTTCTGGATAGCGATGAAGCCGGTGACAATGCCTGTCACGGCTACGGCGACCATGATCCACCCACAAAGTTCCTTGAACATGGCGCCCATGTAGTTCGGGTTCATCAGATAAAGGAGCAGACCCAGGCCGACAGGCAGAAAGCTGATAATGTAACCGGAGATCATGCCCTGGGCCGTCAAGACCCGGATCTCGCCCTTGATTCTCACCCTTTCACGGATGGTGTGGCCAATGGTCTCCAGGATCTCCGACAGGTTGCCGCCGACTTCGTGCTGGACATTGATGGCTGTAATCATCAGGTCCAGGTCGTCGCTCTGGATACGACGCAGCATATTGTTCATGGCCTGCTCGTTGGATAGCCCTAAACCAATCTCCCGCACCACTCTATTGAACTCGACCGAAATAGGCGGCGGAAGTTCTTTGGCCACCGTCTCCATAGATTGGAGCAAGCTGTAGCCAGAGCGGAGAGAATTGGCCAGGAGATTGATGGCGTCCCCCAATTGATTGTTGAAAGCGTTCAACCGTCTCCGCTGCTGGATTTTCACATAAATCCCGGGGGCGTAGAACCCCGCCACGCCGGCGGCTATGGCGATGACGATGCTCTTATGGAAGAGCAAATAGCCAAGCAGGAAGAAACCCAAGATGCTGGTCAGGTTTAAAATAATGTACTCACCCGGGGTCAGTTTCAAATCAGCGCGGGCCAGTTGGGTGGCAATCCTGGCTGTAAAGCCTCGTCCGGCGATGGCTTTATCCACGCTGGCCGCCAGACGTGAGGGCCTTCTTTCCTTTTTTCTGCTCCTCTCTTCTGCGGCCATGGCCGCAGCCATATCGCTGGTGTACTGCTCCAGGCGTTTCTCAACAGCCTTATCGCCCCCCATCATGCTGGCTGCCCCCCAGAAGAAGATGATCACAGCTAGCAAGACCACGATACCCAACCCAATCATCATAGGATTCATGACCACATCCCTCCTGTGGCGCACTGCGAGCGGAAAAACTCTCTAAAAGAATCGCCCTCCCACACCGAATATAGAAGGCGGCAGATGGATGTTAGCGGCTTCGATGCGCTCGATGAATTTGGGCCTGATGCCGGTAGGACGGAGGCGTCCAATGACTCTGCCGCCCTCGATGCCTGTCTGCTCAAAGACAAAGATGTCCGACATGACAATGACATCGCCTTCCATGCCCTGCACTTCGGTGATATTCACCACCTTTCTTGAACCATCTTTCATCCGCTCCTGATGGACGATCAGGTCAATGGCCGAGGCGACCTGCTCACGGATGGCCCGCAAAGGCAGATCCATGCCCGCCATCAGGCACATGGTTTCCAGACGGGCCAGGGTATCCCGAGGGCTGTTAGAGTGGGCCGTGGTCAGAGATCCATCGTGACCGGTGTTCATGGCCTGGAGCATGTCCAGAGCCTCCCCACCCCGGCATTCACCGACGACGATCCGGTCGGGACGCATGCGCAAGGAGTTGATGACCAGATCACGAATGGTGACCTCACCCTTGCCTTCAATATTAGGTGGGCGCGATTCCAGAGTGACCACATGCTCCTGGCGGAGCTGGAGCTCCGCCGCATTCTCAATGGTGATGATGCGCTCGTTATTGGGAATAAACCCCGACAGGATGTTCAGAAAAGTCGTCTTACCTGAGCCGGTGCCTCCGGAGACGACGATATTGAGCCGGGCGATCACACAGGCCTTCAGGAACTCGATGGCTTCCGGGGTGATGGTCCCGAACTCGATCAGGTTCTCGACGGTGAGGGGAGTCTTGGCAAACTTACGGATGGTCAACACCGGGCCGATCAAGGAAAGCGGCGGGATAATGGCATTGACGCGGGAACCGTCGGGCAACCTGGCATCCACATAGGGTGAGCTCTCATCAATGCGCCGGCCCAGAGGAGCGACGATGCGGTCAATGATGCGCATGAGATGCTCGTCGCTCTCAAAAGAGGCATTGACTTTCTCCAGCAGGCCCTTGCGCTCGATGTAGATGTTCTTGGGGCCATTGACCATGATCTCGGTGATGGTCTCGTCGGCCAGCAGGGGCTCAATAGGGCCGTACCCCAGAATCTCGGCCACGATTTGTTCAAAGAGTCGCTGCCGCTCGGACCGGCTGAGGATAATGCTCTCCTGAGCCAGGATGGTGTCATACATTTCCTCAATAGTGCGGCGCACTTCATCGGTACGGCCGATGTCCATGGCGGGATCCAGCTCGGCTATGAGCTTGTCCTGAATGCGGTTTTTGAGGTCCAGGTAAGCATCCCGGGGCGGACCAACGGCAGGTCGCTTGATCTGCAACTCCCTCAGTCGGGAAGGGGCTTCAAGGGGTTGTTGGCTTTTTTCGATCCGTTTCAACAGGGACATATCTCACCTCCAGGAATGGAATTACCTGGGGAAGCGAAAACGAGGCGCAAGCTTCTCCCCGGCCGGGGCAGCGACGGTGCCGGCTACTTCCTTCTTTTCCTTCTCCAGGGTTTCTAACACCTGGCGAGCCAGAGTGACCACATTTTGTGCCAGTGGGCTGTTGGCTGCACCGAGGACAAAAGGCACGCCCTGATTGGCGGCAAAGGTGGCCACCCGCTCATCCAGGGCCAGAGTCGCTGCCACCGGATGTTTGATGCCGGCCTCGATATTCTCCGCTCGAATACTGGTGCTCCGACGGTCCATTTTGTTGACGGTCAAAAGGACTTTCTCCGGCGGATACCCCAAGGCTTCGGTCACTTCAAAGAAGAGCTTGGTATTCTTGATGGACGGAATATCAGGGGTTGTAACCAGGATGATGCGATCTGAAACGTCCATGATAGCCAGCTCCAGATCGTGGAGGGAGGTCTGGGTGTCTACAACGATGCAATCGAAGCCCTTCTTCAACTCCTCCAGGATTCTCTTCATGTGATCTGGGACGATCAGATCGGCCATCTCGGGGCGAGGGGGAGCCAGCAGAGTTTTGATACCCGAAGAGTGGGGGACAATCACACTGTTGATGAGTTCCCCATCGAGTTCATTGATGTGCGGCACCAGATCAACGATGGTTCGGATGGGTTTCAGGTTCAGCAACACAGCCACGTCACCGA
The DNA here is from genome assembly GCA_037446095.1 of Caldilineae bacterium. Lineage (GTDB taxonomy): Bacteria > Chloroflexota > Anaerolineae > E26-bin7 > E26-bin7 > E26-bin7. The sequence goes on along the minus strand of JBBIJG010000030.1, from coordinate 8,920 downwards.
ATTGCAGGCTGCTGTCTACCAGGATGACCTGGGCGCTGGCTTCTATGTGCAAGGTGATAGCCAGATTGACGGCGATGGTACTGCATCCTGTCCCCCCTTTGGGGCTGAACACGGTGATGACTTTCCCCAATTCCTGAGGGGGAGGAGGCTGCCTCTGAGCGGCCATGGAAACCGGCGGCACCGGGATCTGATAGCGAACCCGCTGGGCAACCCCCAGTTCGTAGACCCGACGGATGCTGGAGACCAGTTCGTCGCTGGAGAAAGGTTTGATCAGGAACTCTCTTGCCCCGGCCAGCATGGAGCGCCGCAGGTAATCGGCCTCTCCCTGCACAGACATCATGATCACCTGGGCCATGGGCACTTCCTGGCAAATGGCTTCACTGGCGGTGATGCCGTCCACGCCGGGCATGTTGATGTCCATCAGGACAATGTGCGGCTGAAGCTCCTTGGCCATCTGGATGCCCTCTTCGCCGCTGATGGCCGCCCCGACTACTTCGATGTCGTTTTCAAAGTAAAGAAGCTTACGCAGATTCTCCCTGGTTTCCGGGATGTCATCCACGATCAGGACGCGAATTTTCTCTTCCACGTTCTCAACCATAGAGAGTCTTTCCTCCCATTCCCCGCATTTTAGCTGGTTGGCAGCCTTGGGCAGCAGGTCAGGGGTGTCCCCCCATACCATCAACCTCACCCCCGAGCCAGACTCAGCCTCCATCTCGTACCCTCGAAGTTTCCGGCGGAAAATAGGCTCAGGCCGAGGTCGCTGCGCCAGCTCCTGGATTTAAGAAACAGAAGAGCAACATAACAAAACAATATGCAAATTGCAGCGCATGCGGAAAATGGGCTCCTTTCCCTCAACAATGCATGTCGGACTCAATGCCCTTCTGCTGGTGTCTGAGGGATGAACTCCACGGGTTTCGTCTCGACGCTTGTCTGTTGTGGGAACTCGGGTTTTTCGGGTGCTTGCTCCTCCACCGGCGGGACCGTATCCAGATAGTACTGCAGCTTCGGCGGGAGGCTGATATTGAAACGCCGGATCATGTATTCCAGAGTGACGGCTTCTGTGGTGACGGGGGCTTCATCCCCGGCGGCCCGAAGCACCAGGTCCAGGATAAAGTTGTTTTCACGGGCGTATTTCAGCACCAGGGCATCTTGCGGGTCAACGACCAGAATGACCATATCGGGCGGTGGGGGCGGCGCCGGAGCGCCTTCTTGTTGTCCTTCTGTCGGGACAGGGGTTGGGGTGGGAGCACCTCCTATCTGCAAGACCCCGGCGTTCTGGATGATCAACTGGGTGACCGGACGCCCCTGGGTCCTGAAGGCAGGCATATCCAGGACGGTACTTTCCAGGCCAGCACTCTCGAATTTGGACATCATCTCCAGCCTGAACTCAAGGGTGTCTCTGGCGTTCTGCTTCTCCTCGTCCCGGTCAATGAACCTGGCTGAAAGCAACACATCCACATGGTCACCGGGTTGGATGCCATAACCCACGCTGGAGAAGCGGGTGATAGGAAAAGCCACCGCCACCTTGCCTTTGGGGATGCTTCTGGCCATCTCGGAACCGGTCAGCACCTCGGTCAGCATGGAACGCACAATGGGCTGGCCCTGGTAAATGTCGGTGCTGGCCACTTTGCCGATCAGCTCGGCCTCGTCGGCGATGACATCCGGGGGCACATTATTGGCGGGCCAGTCTCTGGTGCCAATAAATTCCGTTGTGATTTCCTGCCCCCTGGGGATGTTCTGCAAAGCCACAATGACCTGGGTCATGGGCACTGCCTGGGGCCCTACCTCTGCCGGCGTGGGGGGCGGGGCCTGCTTTGACATCATGAAAAGGATGCCACCGGCGGCAATCAGGGCCAGGATAACCCCCAAAATGATGAGAATTCTACCACGTTGCATCGTTTTACCTCCCAGGGTCGGACTTGCAGGTCAGGGACGTGGAAGGTGTCCCTTCGTCAGCCCCTTAGATGCCACCCTTGCGAAAGGTACAAAAACCTTCGCCCGGGTTTCCTCCACCTGTTTTCAAGCACGCTTGGAGGCGCGGGCCGAAGGCTCTCCAGACTCCACAAGCCCAGGGTTAGGCCAGCAAGCTGGTGGGGCTCTCTCCGTTACCTATATCATACCATCTTTTAGGGCAAAATGTCAAGAAAATAGACTGAAAGAGAGCGGGGGACACCCCGCTCTCAGAACAGCCTTTTCGTTTACCACCCGGCCCGCTATTTGATCAGCCTCAAGAAGATGCGGTCAAAGATGGTGTTGAAAATGTGGTCCAGCGCATCCGTATCCGGGGCGTAGAAGTGCTCACCCTTGGTCATGTCGGCCACCTCCTGCATGATCTCAAAATCGGCCGTGACGCCCAGGCTGATGGTGTAAATGATGATGCCGTTGTCACGGGCCCGCATCGCCTGGTAAATGACATAGTCCTTGGCCTTGTCCTCATCAGTGGCGTTGGAACTCGGCGGCCAGAGGGCATCGAAAGCTGCCTGACCATAACTGTTGCGGGCAGAGTCATAACATTTTCCATATTCGGCCTCGTAAGAGCTGGAACAGCTCGTGAACCAGTCATTGGCCACGCCATCGGTCATCAGGATCATGATGTGGGCAGCTCCAGCGCGGCCGCAGGGTTTGCCGGGATTGGAGCCGGTGCAGGAACCGGTTTGTAAGGTGTAGATGCCCAGCCTCATGCCATCGCCAATAGAGGTACTTCCCTCAGAAAAAGTGGCATCAATCGCATCCAAAACCTGGTCAAAGTCCTTGCAGTTGGACCCCAATTTCCTCTGGCAATACAGTTGGCTGCCGATGTCGGTGTGCGAGTCAGCGGTCGAGTAGTACACGTAGGCTATCTGGTCCAGCGCCGGGTCCAGGCGCTCCACGAACCTCTTGACCGCCTCCTTGGCGGCACGGACGGGTTGCTCGTCGTCCCACAGGTCATCGCCGGTGTTGTCACATCCCTCAGGTGCGCACCCGACCACGCCCGCCTCAATGCGCTGACCGTAGCGGGGGTCGCATGGGTTGCAGGCATCCCGGGTGCGGCCCTGGGTCTGAGCCGGCCCTTTGTTGCTGTTCTTTGCACAAGCATGGCCGCTATTGGTATTGCACTCCGGGTCCCTGGTGATGATGATTTTGTCCAGGGCAAAGCCCAGCCCGCCTGCCCATAGCTTCAGAGTGTAATCGTGGTCGCCGGTCAGGTCCACGGGACCTATTTTGCTCCACTCGGACAAATCGTTCCAACCACTGTTTACGGCTCCATCGTAGGCTGCGCCATAGCTGGTAGCGCTCACGCTGCCCAGCGGGCTGCCATCATACGTTCCCCCGGCCAGCCCCCAGTGGACCACGCGGGGGTCAACGTCTACAGGGTCTATCCAAGGGTTGCGGCCTCCTTGCGCCCGCAGGTAGATGTAATAAGGCCCCGATCCGCCGCCGGCGCCGGAGGGAGTGTGAAAGTCATACTCCAGGTAAGGGGTAGTGGCCGTTATGCCGTGGGCGCCGCTCAAATCGGTGGCTCCTTCTTCGTAGGTCGAATAGTAAAAGGGCATGACTTTCATGTAGCCACCGTAGCTGTCCAGGCTCGAAGAACCCACAGAGGTACTATGATAGAGATTCTGGGTGTTGCGTTGCATGGTCCAACGGGCATAGCCCCGCATGACATAATCCCGGTCCCAGATGCTGCTGTTATAGGAATAGTGCTCGGCCTCGATGACAATGTACTTATAGCCATCTTCTTCATAATAGACCGTATTGGAGCAGATACCACCGGGAGGTGGCCAGGGACCTGTAACAGGATCGTATTGGGTATAATCGTGGGGGAAAGTCAGGTAAGGGCGGGTGCCAATGGGATACTCGCTTCCAGAGATCGGAAGCCAACAACCGTAGCACAGGGTGTCGAACTCCATAGAACCCGATCTGTCAAAGACGATGGAGATATCCAGGTTGCGGACGTTCTCGGCCACCGCATCGCCCGAAACCGTCACCTCGTTGAAGCCGAAGAATTGCATAAAGTTCATGCCGACCCTCTGGAAGCCCTCCACTTTGATCCGGTTGGCCGTATCGCATTGCCCGGCCGGGTCCTCATAGGTACGGGTGTCTATCTTGATGATAGTCTGGGCATCTTGTGGGCTCGGACTGCCGGGGACAACGTAAGGCGAGTAGTTGCAATAGTATATTTCCACGCGAGCCTTGGTAATGTCATAGCCGTTCAGGTTCAGATATTCCAGCGCCCTCTGGGCGGCGGTGTACTCCTGAGGGAGTTCCCGCACTGCCGCCAGAGCCGCCGCATCACAGGCTCGCCCGATCCGGACCCGCTCGGCGTAGACCAGGCCCAGGTCCACGGCCAGGCCCACAAAGGCCAGCAGACCCAGAAAGGCAAAGACGATCACGATCAAGCTCTGGCCTTTCCCTTCCCGGATCATGGTCTGGCTCAAGCGTCCCAGCCGACCGAAGATGTTCTTGATAGAGGCTCTGAGTTTCATGATCGTACCTCCTGAAATACCTAAGGCGTTCTAGGAGCTCCGGTCGCCGCGTCCACCAGCAGGGTAAAGTACGCCTGGCCCCGCTCAGACAGGCCCGCCACCGTCCAGGTGGCCGAGCCCTCTGGCGAGACGGCCAACTGAGCCACCACCTGGGTTCCGGCCAGATGCTCCATCAGAAATTTGCTGCCGCCATAGTTTAACCAGGTAGCCAAAGCCTGGCTGCTGTCTACGGGCCACCCCCCCTCAGGGAGGGGGGTAGAAGCATAGGGGGCGATGGCTTCCCTAATGAGTCGGGCCTGCCCCTGGTCTACCACCACGGTGTAGACCCGGTTGGCCGCAGGCGAATAGAACTGGAAGGTCCAGGTGGTGGGCTCGCCTATCTTTTTCACGTTCGTCTCAGCCCAGGTGGCCGAGACAGAAGTCAGTTGTGCGTCAGGTTGTCGGCCTCGAGCCGCTTCCTGCGCCAGCGGATAGGTTGTCCTGGCCGTCAGTGTGGCCTCCAGAGTGTAGGTGGCCTGCGGCGAAGGCACAGCTGGCGGAGCAAGGGTCGTGGGCCGGAGGAGCAGATAGCCCAGGACGCCGAAGACAATCACCACTGCCAGCAGCAGCCCCAGGAAAAGTCCCCACTCTTTTTTGCTCATGTTTCCCTACTTTGGACAATCCTGGAGTTGAGCCTTTAGGCGGTCTATATGTAGTGCCCAGAACCGGCTAAAGCCTCTACTCCTTGAGGTATATAAGCTGTTATCCAAAGTCCAATCCCTACCACATAAGTCCTTTTAATAATTCTTCATGATGACAGGCAGGTAGACGTCATTATGGGGAGGCTCACCCCCGATCAAAGGACCGCCAAAGTCGTTGAGGTAGTAGATCTCCCATGGATTAGGTGTAGGCGCAGGCGCGGGCAGACGCTGCTGAAACACGACATGGGTGTGGGTGACCGTATCCGAGATGCCCACGGCAATGCTGGGCAATGAACAGTCCGCAGTGCAGAAATCAAGCGTCAGGGTCTCCGGTTCAGACCAGGTCACCTCGCAATCAGTAGGAAAACCGATCCCATGGCTGTACATCACCTGATATACGCCATCTACCTGAGCGTGCCAGACCACTACAGGGACAGGATGGGCATAGGCCGTGTCACTGTAAACGGCATTGCTCGGCCGCAGATAGAACACGTATTCGCTGCCACCATCGCCGGGAACAGTGGAGGTATAGTAGGTTGTGGCATTTGGAATTCGACCCCAGCAGGCAGAACCATCAAGATGTTTCCGCCACAGGTAGAGATGATATTCGTTTGACCCGTCTGAGGAGTCTCTGGTATCCCAAACGACGTCTACGTAATCGCCATAGGCGGCCATAGAGGTGTTAAAAGGTGTGTTAGAAGTACCACCGGGCCAGATAGGATTTGAATCCTTGTCATATCGGACATATTGGTCGTTCTGGATCCAGGCAAAGCTGACAGTATTACCCACACAGGCGATGGAGGGGCTGCTGTTGTTGGTGCCCTGAGACACCTCGGTGGGGCCTGACCAGCTATTATTGCCCTGCCGGGAGCTATACCAAATTATCTTATTATCAGAAGGGACCGTGGCCCAGACAACGTGAGGGACCATGGGAGAGCCGCAGAGGGCAATGTCGGCCGAGCCTTTCGAAGTGGTGTCGCTGGAAACAGTTTCCTTTATACAGGCGCTCCCGTATTTGCATTCCGCGTAGCCGACGACCCAGTTGTCGGTTCCTTGCGGCTGCTTAATATAGGCGATGTAAGCTGTATCGCTATAGACGGCTATCGCCGGCTCCCTGGATTGAGAACTATAGTCCTCAATGATGGTTACGGGCCAACGCCAGGTCTGGCCTGGCGGGCCCCACCGGAGCTTGAGGGCTCCGATGTGATTGGCGCTGCCTTCGGACCAGACCACGGCCACGTACTCTGGCGCCCCGCTGATGCTGGCGGCCACGTCGGCGTAGGCCGACACCAGGGTAGGTGTCTGGGAGATGGACGCGTTCCTCACGTACCAGGCCAGGGCCAGCCCCGCCATCAGGATGAACAACGAGACCAGGACGGTCACGGCCAGGATTATCCTCCTGAAGCGCACCTGTTTCCAGGTCTCCATCTCAACCTCCTCACCATGGGGGTTTTGGGGCTAGGCGAAGGCTGCCTTCGCCTAGCCGGCAGACTCTTTTCGGATGGGCTTTAATGGGATGACGCGCCGGAGCAGGTGCTGTCCCAGCCCCGGAAAATGGCACTGATCCTGTTGTCGCCGGGGAGGTCAAAAGAGGTGATCTCGACCCAGGCAAAGCCGATGATGTGATACCTGCCGTTGTTACCTGTGCCCTGGCTTTGGTCCCAGACCAGGATGCGAATTTTTTTCCCTATGAGAGCGGTCAAGGCATTTCTCACGTCGTCGCTGTTGCTGAGCCCGGTGTTGCCCGCCACCCAGTCGCCGGTGTTCAACCAGTGGTCGTTTGGGTCCATGGGGTTGACAAAGTCGTGCCGACTCAGTTTAGGGTTACGAAGCGCGCTGACAATATAGGGCTCATTGCCGGCGCCTTGATCCTCCGCCGGCCAGCGCAGCCAACCAAAGTTACCCTGGCCGAAGCCGTTGTAGATATCACCGAGGTCCTGACCATCTTGCTTACCGGCCAGAGTGCTCTCGTGGACAGCAATGGGGTAAGCATCACACTGGGGCACCCGGCTTCCTCCCAGGCGCATGATGGTGATCGAGTGCATAGGGATAGGGTTGGGCAGGTACTGGCCGATGTAGAACAAACCGGTGATCTGCGGGTGGTCGTACATCACTTCTACGGCGATCAGCTTCATGTTGACATCGGGCACACCGCCAGGCCAGGGCAGCGCGGCCGTCTCCTGAGCATGGGCGGCCAGCCATGCCGGAGTTATGACACTGGGGCGGCTCCCATCACAAGCGCCCTCGCAGTAAGGTGTCCCCTCAATTTCATACTCATAATCTCCACCGGAGCCCGTCTGCTTCAGACGCGTGACAATGATGGTGGCGTTCTGGGGATTGACCTCGTACGGCCCTCCTTCCGGGCCCAGCTTGATGGGCAAGGTGGTAGAACTCAACATCCAGTCCACGATAGAGGCATTGGGGATGAATTCGTCCTTGGAGCCGTAGCGGGCGCCCTCACGGGCGGTGTTGACCACAATCTGGTAAGAGCGCAAAGCTGCCCCTACCTCCGTCAGCCCCAGGAAAAGCAAGAGCAACAGCGGGGTAATGATGGCCAGCTCAACCAATGACTGGCCTTGCTGCCTGGAAAGCAACCGAAGCCCGCGTCGAATCTTTATACTCAAAGGAATCATGATGGCTCACCTCCTAACTCAAGAACTTGCTGTCATTGCGAGCCCCGCCAGGGTGAAGCAATCTCAGGGGTTGCTTCGTCGGCTTATGGCCTCCTCGCATGCCCTGTAGAAGGGCCCGGCGGGCCATGGCCGCCTTGTAACGACCTTTGCCCTAGCCGGGCTCTCATCCCGGCAACAGCAGGAGATCCACGTCGTCCCGCCGGCCACCGGAGGGCAAAGGCGGCACCGTGGTCTGAGTCCAGTAGCGATAGCCGCCAATGTAGGTTTCGGCGTAGATGTAGATGGTCTCGTTCGGCGGCAGCACCCAGTAGAAATGATAGGTGGAGTCGTGGATCGTGTAGGTGGTGAACAGCTCACCGTCGGCAGTATAGGCGTACACGTCTATGCCGGGCATCTTTCTGGGCACACCGCCGAGCAGGACCTGGGCCAGGCCGCCCACGGTGACCCGATCGCTGCCGGGGTCTGGAGTCGGAATCGGCTGGGTGGTGCAGACCTCACAGTCCACGCTGTCTACGAAGAACCAGGTTCCGGGGTTGCCGTCGTTGGGCGCATAGAAGTAGAGCCGCAGCGTGCCGCTGACATAGTTGGCCGGGTCAAAGCCGCTCTGGCGCTGGGCCGGGTCGAGCACATCGCTCGACCAGAGCACATACTGGTTCAAATCGCTGCCTAGGGCGACCGTGATGTTGTGAGTCAGGGTCACGCCGGTGCTCGGCTCCCGCAGTAAGACATAGAGAGGGTCCGTGGTATTCGCCGTACTGTAGCAATCCTCGGGCTTGCAGACCTTCTTGTAAAGGCTCAATGTAGCCGTGGAGGTCGTCGTGATAAAGCCGGGCATGGTGATGTCCTGGTAGAGATAGGGCTGGAAGGGCGACTGCCCCGGCAAAGTGAGAGAGTTAAGGCGCATGACCCGGATGCTGGGCATCGGATAGCCTCCCCCCTGCCATACGGTGTCATAGGGATTGTAGCGCCAGGGGTCCGTCCCTGCCGGGTTATCAAACTTGCCGTTGGTGACCACCCGGGCACATTCCTTCAAGCCAGGGGGCTTCGGCTGCTCGGGCGGTTCTGGCCCGGCAATAGTTGCACAGGTGACACATCGTCTATCCACCAGCCGTCGGTACCGCCCGCCGCTCCGGAGCCATCG
>JBBIJG010000029.1:0-12414 GCA_037446095.1 Caldilineae bacterium | reverse complement strand
CTGGCCCGGTCCTACAACATCCCCGCCGTCAAAGTCCTGGACATGGTGGGAGTGGGCAACGTGATCAAGACCGCTCACCGCATGGGCATCAACACCTTGAACAAGGACCTGGACTACTATGGGTTGAGCCTTACCCTGGGCGGTGGCGAGGTGCGACTTCTGGACATGACCTATGCTTTCGGCGTCTTCGCCAACGGCGGCGTGATGGCCGGCCAGCCCGTGCCCATCGAGAAGCGACGCCCTGGCTATCGGGAACTGGACCCGGTGGCTATCTTGATGGTCCAGGACGCCAAGGGCAACATATTGAAACAGTATACTGCCCCTCAGGTTAAAGAAGTCCTGAGCCCGCAGTTGGCCTACCTCATGAACAACGTCCTCTCCGACAACAACGCCCGCATCGCTGCTTTCGGTCAGAATAACCCACTATACATCGAAGGGCGCCCCGTGGCCGCCAAGACCGGCACCACCGAGAACTGGCGTGACTCCTGGACCATCGGCTACACGCCCCAACTGGTCACCGGCGTCTGGGTGGGGAACTCGAACAACGAGCCTATGAACCGTGTCCCCGGTGCCCTGGGGGCGGCCCGTATCTGGCACGACTTCATGGCAAAGGTTCTGGAATCTCAGCCGGTGGAGAACTTTGTCCGACCTCCCGGCATCGTCGAGAAGCTGGTCTGTCCCATATCGGGCATGCTGCCGACAGAGCATTGCCCTCCGCCAGTCAAAGAAGTCTTTATCGAGGGCACAGAGCCCACCGGCTACTGTACCGTCCATCAAGCTTTTCGCATCAACAAGGAGACAGGCAAGCTGGCCACCGTCTACACCCCGCCAGAGTTGGTGGAGGAACGGGTCTATGAGATCTACCCACCCGAGGCTGCCGACTGGGTCCGCGAGGCCGGTATCCCCCAGCCTCCCACCGAGTATGACAGCGCCTATGGCCCCAATTTGACGGCTGGAGATGTGGCCATCATCCAACCGCTGCCCTACGCCTACATCAGCGGGGGGACAACCATCGTCGGCAACGCCAAATCGCCGGACTTTCAACTCTGGCGCTTGGAGTACGGTGAGGGTCTCAACCCCTCGGCCTGGATTCAGATTGGCGGCGATCATTACGACCAGCGGGACAATGCCCCGTTGGATTACTGGGATGTGAGTGGGCTCAACGGCCTGTACACCCTACAACTGCGCGTCGTCGAGAACAGCCAGAACTACAAAGATGCCACCATCCAGGTCACTGTGGACAACATTCCCCCCACACTGGAACTGGTCCATCCCCCTGATGGCAAAGTCTACATCAAGGAAGACGACGAATACGTCAACATCAAAGCCGAGGCCAAAGACAACGTCTCCATGGACCGGGTGGAGTTCTATCTGGACAACCGTCTGATAGACACCAGCACGGTAGCTCCTTACAGCAAGAAGTGGGTCATCGTCATGTCCGATACCGTTCCCATCGCAGGCTTGGCCATCACCGGCACAGTGCCCATCACCAACCCCGATGGCACGATGGGAGAGCAGGTCATCACCTACACCCAGGTCACTACTACCACCTTTCCCCTCACGATGCCAGACGGTGTCATCACGGAGGGCATCCAGTACACCCAGGTCTTCTCCGGCGGCATGAGCATCATCTCCGATACCCTGGGCTACACCGAAACCCATCTGATCCACGTGGTGGCCTACGACGCTGCCGGCAACTCGGTGGAGAGCAACAAGGTGCAGATATTCGTTGTGCACAAAAAAGAGGAGAAAAAGAAAGAAGGGGAAACTGGGCCAACGGCCCTGCTGGTAGGCCGGGAGGTAGCGTACTTGAGGGAAGAGGACACGAGCGAGAGGAGGGAGGTTGCTTTTTGACAGGGGGCAGGGCGTACATTCTGGTTACCAATGACGACGGCGTTGATGCGCCAGGACTGTTGGCCCTCAAAACAGCCCTGGACCAGGTGGGCGAGGTGGTGGTCTTTGCCCCCGACCACAACTGGTCGGTGGCCGGGCATACCCGCATCATGCACAAGCCCCTGCGAGTAGGTCAGGTCAAGCTGCTCGACGGGACGATGGCCTACACCACCACCGGGACGCCATCAGATTGCGTTGCTCTGGCCGTGTTGGGCATCCTGCCCCACAAACCCGACCTGGTGGTTTCGGGCATCAACCTGGGGGCCAACGTGGGACAGGATTTGACCTATTCCGGCACGGTCTCGGCGGCCATGGAAGGGGTCATCAATGGCATCCCTTCCTTCGCCATCTCTCTGGACACTTACCAGGATGGGGATTTCAGTTATGCAGCCCGGTTTGCGTCCCGCTTGGCTTCAATGGTCTTGGAGAAGGGATTGCCATCTGGCACCTTCCTCAACGTGAATGTGCCCAACGTTCCGGCCACGGAAATCTGCGGCGTTCAGGTCACCCGGTTGGGCAAGCGCGTCTACCGCGACGTGTTGATCGAACGCCAGGACCCCCAGGGGCGCAACTATTACTGGATAGGGGGCGAGCCTCCCACCGGCGTGATGGAAGAAGGGACCGACATCTGGGCCCTGGCGCACCACTGCATCTCGATCACGCCCCTCCACCTGGATATGACGGAGTATCGCTTATTGGAAGCAATGCAGGGATGGGAGTTCAGCAAAAAAGAGGCAGTTTGAAACTCCGCATCCCTAACCGCCACGAGGGTGAAATGTCGTCGGACTTGCTCAAACGCCTCCTCCGTCAGGCAGGCATCACTGGAGAAGAAGGGGAGAAAGCATGATGGATCTCTGGGAAGCAATCAAAGCGCGACGCAGCATCCGGCGCTATGTGCCAGGGCAAGATGTCTCTGCTGAGGTGGTGGAGCAATTGCTCCAGGCCGCCATCGCCGCGCCCTCGGCGGGGAACTGCCAGCCCTGGCACTTTGTTGTGGTGCGCGATCCCAAGACCAAGCAGGGGCTGGCCGAAGCCGCCTACGGGCAGCAGTTTGTGGCCCAGGCCCCGGTCGTCATCGTCGTCTGTGCTGACCCCGCCCGGTCGGCCTCACGTTACGGCCGGCGCGGGAGCGAACTCTACTGCCTGCAAGACACAGCGGCCGCCACCGAGAACATCCTGCTGGGGGTTACAGCCCTGGGGCTGGGAGCCTGCTGGGTGGGTGCCTTCGACGAAAGAGCAGCCGCCACGGTCCTGGACCTGCCATCCCGCCTGCGCCCGGTGGCCATCATTCCCATCGGCCATCCTGACGAAAGATTCGCCGGCCGCACCTCCCGGCGGTCATTGTCCGAGGTCACCACTTTCATCGAGTAGGATAAAGCAGCCTGGGGAGTCGAGGCTTTAGCCGGAGTTTTCCACTTGAAGGCTCCACTCCTCAGGCCCTTTGACCAGATTTTTAGCAAGCCGGTGATGATCGGGAAACTGCACCTGAGCCGCCTCGTGAAGTGGTTCATTGGACCGGATCGCCTTGTCCACACCCTTCTGGCTTTGGGGTTGTTACTCAATTTGACCCTCTTCGCCGGCATTGGCTGGCGCTATCACGCCCTGCCCGAATCTCTGCCTCTCCACTTTGACGCCCTGGGCCAGCCTGACCGCCTGGGAGGGCGAGGCGAGATATTCAAATTGCCGGTTATAGGGCTCCTCTTGCTCATCCTCAACTCTCTCTTTGGCCTGACCATCCAGCGCCGAGAAAAACCGGGGGCTTACCTGCTCCTGGGGCTGACCATTGTCGTTCAAGGGCTTTTCTGGCTCGCCGCGCTGAAGATCATGCATTACTAAGCTCACACTCCATCCGGTGAGCTTCGCTCAATCGTGGTTGCGCAGGCTCTCTTACTCGAAGAGCACAGGAGCAGACTTTGCCCATCCGAAAACCCGCAGGGCAGGCTTTCTAGCCTGTCCGGACAGCCTGGCAAGGCTGTCCCACACCTGTTTTCGGATAGGTTCTTATCTTCCAGCCAATGGGAGTCGGGAATTGGACAGGACAAGGGTGAGTGAGTGCAGTGTACGGCCTGCTGAACTCCGGGAAGCCTGTGGCATCTTTGGGATCTACGCCCCCGGCGAAGGCGTGGCCCGGCTGACCTTCTTTGGCCTCTATGCCTTGCAACATCGTGGCCAGGAGAGCGCGGGCATCGCCGTCTCCGATGGGCGCACCATCCGCATCCACAAGGCCATGGGCCTGGTCTCCCAGGTTTTCACGGAAGACAACCTGCGTTCCCTGCCGGGACACCTGGCCATCGGCCACAACCGCTATTCCACCACCGGCGCGTCGAGGATGAGCAATGCCCAGCCTTTCCTCGTCGAAACGGCTCTGGGACCGCTGGCCCTGGCCCACAACGGCAATCTCACCAACGCGGCCTCCCTGCGGTGGGAACTGCTTCAGCGTGGGGTGGGGTTGAGCTCCTCGTCCGATACCGAGGTCATCGTCCAGACGCTGGCCGGGGCCAGCGGGGATACCTGGGAAGCGCGCCTGCAGGATTTGATGCGGCGGGCGCGGGGAGCCTACTCGCTGACCATCCTCACCCGCCGGGCCATGTACGCCGTGCGCGACCCCTGGGGTTTTCGCCCCCTGTGCGTGGGGCGACTGAACGATGCCGGCTGGGTGGTGGCCTCGGAGTCATGTGCCCTGGCCACCATCGGCGCCGAATACGTCCGCGAGGTGTGCCCTGGCGAGATCATCCGCTTCGACGATGACGGCATGACCGTCGTCCCTGGAGTGCCCCCGGCCGAGAAGCAGGCCCTCTGCGCCTTCGAGTACATCTACTTCGCCCGACCCGATAGCCTCCTCAACGGCCTTCTCGTCCACCGCATACGCCGGCGACTGGGCGCCCGGTTGGCCCGGGAACATCCTGTGGAAGCCGATATGGTCATGGGCGTGCCCGATTCGGCCACTGCCCACGCCATCGGCTACGCCTGGGAAGCTGGTCTCCCCTTCGGTGAGGGGCTGATGAAGAACCGCTACATTGGCCGCACCTTCATCCAGCCCGACGACCGCCTGCGACGGCTGGGCGTGGCCCTCAAGTTCAACCCTCTGCCCGATTCCCTGCGGGGCAAACGATTGGTTCTAGTGGACGATTCCATCGTGCGCGGCAACACCAGCCGACCCATTGTGACCCTGTTGCGTCAGGCCGGCGCTGCCGAGGTGCATATGCGCGTCGCTTCCCCACCCATCCGATACCCTTGCTTCATGGGGGTGGACATGGCTACCTACGAGGAGCTCATCGCTCACCGGCTGACCGTGCCCGAAATCGGCCAGCACCTGGGCGTGGATAGCCTCGGCTATCTATCGCTGGAGGGGCTGCGCCAGGCCATCGGAGAAGTCGCCCAGGGATTGTGCATGGCCTGTTTCTCCGGTCACTATCCGCTGGAGCTGGAACACGAAGAGTACAAACCTGCGAAGTATCTACTCACCTGCTCCCGCCGGATTTGCAATCCGGCGGGTTCAAGAGGCAAAAACTGAGGCGAGTTGGCCGCTATGGACCTGGATTACAAATCCAGGCCGAGCGAGGTGAGCAGTCACCCTGCGAATTCCGCGAAAGCTTCTCTCAACCTTTCGTGTCATTCCTCCCTTCGTGTTCAGGAGTTAGGTTAGAATGGGAAAAGAAAGCATTTTGGTCGTTGGCTCAGGGGGAAGGGAGCACACCCTGGCCTGGAAACTGGCCCAATCCCCCAGGGTAAACCACGTCTATGTAGCGCCGGGCAATGGAGGTACGGAGCAAGCCTTCAATGCCTCAACGGGCACGCCCATCTCCAACATAGACATTGCGACGACGGACGTCGAGAGGCTGCTGGGCTTTACCCAGGAGAAAGGCGTGAACCTCACCGTGGTCGGGCCGGAGGCACCGCTGGTCGCCGGGCTGGTGGATGCTTTCATGGCGGCCGGGCAACGTGCTTTCGGCCCTACGGCAGCGGCAGCCCAACTGGAGGGCTCCAAGGCCTTTGCCAAACGGTTCATGCTGGAGCACGGCATCCCCACCGCAGGCGGGGAGATTTTCGCTGATTACCAGGCTGGCCGGCGTTACCTGCGCAAAGTGGGGGCCCCCATCGTAGTCAAGGCCAGCGGCCTGGCCGCCGGCAAGGGGGTAAGCGTGTGCCAGTCGCTGGACGAAGCCGAAGCTGCCCTGCGACGGACAATGGTGGAACGGGTGTTCGGCGCGGCCGGCGATGAGGTGGTCATCGAGGAACGCCTGGTTGGGCAGGAAGCTTCGCTGCTGTGTTTCACCGACGGACGCACTGTCGTACCGATGGTCTCGGTCCAGGACCACAAAGCCGTCTACGACGGTGACCGTGGCCCCAACACCGGCGGGATGGGCTGCTACGCCCCGGCCCCGCTGATGACCCCCGCTCTGGTCCAGGAAGTAGTAGACACCATCGTGCAGCCGGCCGTGGATGGAATGCGCCAACGGGGCACTCCTTACGTGGGCGTCCTCTACGCCGGGCTGATGCTGACCCCTGCCGGCCCGCGCCTGCTGGAGTTCAACTGCCGCTTCGGCGACCCGGAGGCGCAGGTGATCCTGCCCCTGTTGGAGACCGACCTACTGGACGTGCTGGAAGCCTGCCTGGAGGGAAGGCTGGAGGCGGTGGAGATCCGCTGGTGTGAGGCCTTTGCTGCCTGTGTGATCTTGGCCTCCGGCGGCTACCCCGGCAAATACGAAAAGGGCAAGCCCATCTCCGGTCTTGAGGCGGCAGCAGCGCACTCTGATGTGCTCATCTTCCATGCCGGCACCCGCCGCGACGGGAACAGCTTCCTCACCGACGGCGGTCGCGTCCTGGGGGTGACGGCCATCGCCGCCACGCTCCCTGGCGCGTTGTACAAAGCCTACCAGGCTGCCGGGCAAATTTCTTTCGAGGGCTGCCACTATCGCCGGGACATCGGGCGCCAGTTCGGCATCCACGAGATCCTCCAGGAACGACGCCCCTCCACCGTTTCCTACAAAGACGCCGGGGTGGACATTGACGCCGGGAATCGAGCGGTGGACCTGATGCGTGAGGCGGTTGTGAGCACCTACACCCCGGCCGTCCTGCAGGGCATCGGCAGTTTCGGCGGTCTCTTCGATGCCAGAGCACTCAAGGGAGCCTCCGCGCCGGTGCTGGTCGTCTCTACCGACGGGGTGGGCACCAAGACCCAAATCGCTGCAGCCATGAACCGCTACGACACCATCGGCCACGACGTCGTGAACCACTGCATCAACGACATCCTCGTCCAGGGAGCGCGCCCTCTCTTCTTTGTGGATTACATCGCCTCAGCCTGCCTGGAGCCGGAGGTGATAGCGGCCGTGGTGCAGAGCTGCGCCGAAGCGTGCCGGGCAGCCGGTTGTGCCCTCATCGGCGGGGAGACGGCCGAGATGCCCGGCGTCTATGCACCCGGAGCCTTCGACCTGGTGGGCACCATCGTGGGCTGGGTGGAGAAAGGGGCCGTTGTGGACGGCCGCCGCGTCCGTCCCGGCGACCTGTGCCTGGGCCTGCCCTCGTCGGGGTTGCACACCAATGGCTACTCCCTGGCTCGCCGCGTTTTCGCCGCCACGCCCTGGGAGGCCGAGTTCCCGGAGCTGGACCGTCCACTAGGGGAGACGCTGCTCACCCCGCACCGCTCCTACCTGCCTGCCGTGGAAAAGCTGTGGGCAGCGGGGGTGGACATCAAGGCCATGGCCCACATCACCGGCGGCGGCTTCTTCGACAACCTGCCCCGCGTCCTGCCCAGCGGTGTTAGCGTGCGGCTGGACCGCGCCGCCTGGGAAGTGCCTCCCATCTTCCGGCTCATCCAGCGTATGGGTCGCGTGGACGAGCGGGAGATGTATCGCGTGTTCAATATGGGCGTGGGCCTGGTGCTCATCCTGGCCCCGGAGCAGGTGGACACTGCCATCCGCGCCCTCGACGGCGAGCCTGTCGTCATCGGAGAAGTGGTAGCGTGGGATGGGGTAGGAGAGCGGGTGCAATTGTAAAGGTGGGATGCCGTGTTTGCTTCTGCTCCCGCCGGATTTGCAATCCGGCGAGCCAGCGGCTGGATTGCAAATCCAGCCGGAGCAGAATGAGAAGTTATTTTTGCGAGTCCTATGCCCGCTTGCCTATGGAGGAAACAATGCGCATTGTGATTTGGAGCAGCGGCGATGCCGATGCCTTGAAGCTGGTGCAGAGGATTCAGGAGGCCATTGGCCAGGGACAAATCCCTGGCACAGAGATGGCTGGCGTGTTCTGCAATCGGTGCCGGGGGGAGGACGAAGAAGCGGACAAGTTCCTGGCCTGGTGCGATGAGCACCACCTGCCTGCCGTTTGCGTCTCCTCTCGTCAGCTCCGCCAGGGGCGACCAACAGACTGGCGCGAGGAGTTGGGGAGGGAGGCTCGGCGGCGGCTGGCCGACTTCGGCGCCGACCTGCACCTCCTGGTAGGTTACATGCTGTGGCTCGACGATGAGACCTGTGAGCGGCTGCCCCTCTTGAACCTGCACCCGGCCCTGCCTGGCGGCCCGGTGGGGACCTGGCAAGAAGTGATCAGGCAACTGATGGCCACAGGAGCCACTCGCACGGGAGCCACCATGCAACTGGTCCGACCTGGCGTGGAAAACCGCGACCATGGCACGCCGGTGACCTTCTTTCAGTTCCCCATCGCCAAAGGGATGACCTTTGACCAGATCCGCCAACAGGGATTTGTGCGCGAGCCTTTCCTGCTGGTGGAAACCCTCCGTGCCCTCGCCAGGGGAGAGATCCGCATCGAAGGCCACCGGGTCATCGGCCCCTCGGGTGAACCCCTGCCAGGAGGCTATGACCTGACAACCACCGTCAACCAACTGCTGAGGAGAAACCCGTTTTCGCCAAGAAAGATAGTATGCTTCGATCTGGAAGGCCCTCTATCGCCGCAGGACAATGCCTACGAGGTCATGGGCCTCGTTCCCAACGGGCATCAGATCTTCGAGGTCATCAGCCGCTATGACGACCTCCTGGCCCTGGAAGGGAGGGCGGACTATGAACCGGGGACCACCCTGGCCCTCATCGTTCCTTTTCTGGTCCTGCATGGCCTGTCCGAGGAGGACGTCGAGAGGGTGTCAGCCCAAGCGGCTCTGGTCGGTGGGGCCAGGGAGCTGATAGCGGATCTCCAGGGAGAAGGCTGGTCGGTCCATATCATCTCCACCTCTTACCAGCAGCACGCTTTGCAGACCGCCCGCAGGCTCGGCGTGGAACCAGAGGATGTGGCGTGCACATCTTTGCCTCTGACCCGGTATCGGGAGCAATTGACGGATGGAGACAGGATCCTCCTGGTCCAGACCGAAAGGGATATCCTTGACCTGTACCCAGCCCGAAATGACAAAGAGATCAAAAGACGGCTGGATCAGTTCTTTTGGACAGAGCTGCCTCAAACCGGGTTAGGGAAGGTGCTCGAAGAAGTCAGGGTCATGGGGGGCCGGCGCAAGGCAGAGGCGGCGAGGATTTTCGCCGGGAGAAGGGGTCGGACCTTGGCCGACGTGGCCGCCATAGGCGATAGCATCACCGACGCTGCCCTGTTGCAGGCGGTGCACCAGGCGGGGGGGCTGGCCGTCGCCTTCAACGCCAACCAATACGCCCTCCCTCATGCGGCGGTCGGCCTCGCCTCTGCCGAGCTGCGAGAACTGTACCCCGTTCTGGCGGCCTGGCGCGAAGGTGGCAGAGAAGGCGTCAAAAGCGCCCTGGCCGGCAAGACCAACCCGACCTGGCTGGGTGACGGGGAGGACCTCGAAGACGTATTGGCCCTCCACATGGAAATGCGCCGGCAGGTCAGGAGCGTGGCAGCGGAGTTGGGTTAGTGCAGAAGCTGCAGGTCATCGGTTTTGGTGCCCTGAACATGGACTATCTCTACAAAGTAGACCGGCTGGTGCTCGATGGGGAAACCGGCATCCAGCATACCACCCGCTCGCCGGGTGGCTCGGCCGCCAACACCATCTACGGCCTGTCCAGGCTGGGGGCGAAAGTCGGTCTGCTCGGCGCGGTGGGAGATGATGAGGACGGCAGGGCGATCCTCAGCGACCTGAAGCAGAGCGGGGTAGACATCTCTCATGTGCGGATCGTGGACGGAGTGTCCACCGGTTCAGCCATCGGCTTCGTGGACGAAACGGGGCGGCGGGCCCTCTACGTCTCGCCAGGGGCCAACAGCCGGATTGAGAGGGAAGATATTGAGTTGGCTTACGTCGCTCAAGCCTCTATCCTGCACCTCACTTCTTTTGTGGATGAAAAGCAGTTGGCCGTGCAGGGGTGGCTGGTCGAGGAGGTACCCCCTCAGGTTCAGGTGAGCTTTGCTCCAGGCAGCCTCTACACCAAACGAGGAGCTGACGCCCTTTCGACGATCCTGCGCAGGACTGACTTTCTGTTTGTCAACGAAGATGAGGTGGAGGATCTGGGTGGATTAGGCAGCCTGCTCGACAGAGGCTGTCAGGTTGTGGCCATCACTTTGGGCGAAAAGGGCTGCCGGGTGGTCAGGGCCACAGCCCCCGGTTGTCCTGAGGAAGACCACCTGATTGAAGCCGTCGCTACCCCGGTGGTTGACACCACCGGCGCTGGCGATGCTTTTGCGGCGGGGTTTCTGTACGGAGTACTTGGTGGAAAAGACCTCTTCACCTGCGGACGTCTGGGCAACCTGGTGGCCTCAAGGGCTATCGCCGCCATGGGGGCCCGGACCAATCTGCCCACCCTGGCGGATTTGGCACCTGCAGGAGGCTGAGCAGTTCTCAAAGCGATGCCCCTGGAGGCTGCCCCTCAACACCTCTAGTTGGTTGTAGTACCACTACCATGAACGCGTCTTCCGCCTCAGCCCCGATGCAGTGCTAGCCATCTGCCGTGACTTCTACGGCCCGCACTTGGCCGCCGGGCGCGGCTACACCTGCGGCCCGCCACAGATGGCAGCCGTCTATGAGACCCTGGCCGATCGCGCCGAGAGCTTGCCTGATCACGCCTGCCTGGGGCAGCGGACGCGATGCCACCACCGTGGCCTACACGCTGCGGGAAACAATATCCGTGACCCAACAAACGCCACCACGCCAGGAGCGGATGGTCGGCCAACGGCAGGTGATGAAGCGCATCGGCCGGCCGGAGGATATTGGCTATGCGGCTGCCTTCCTGGCCGGCGACGAAGCCTCGTTCATCATCGGCCCCCAACTTTTTGTGGACGGCGACCTGACAGCCCAGCTCTAAAGCTGGTAGAGGAAGCGAAGCGTTGCATACCCTTTCCCTGCGGCGACGCTTGCCAGGCAACGGTCGTAGAGCGGGGCCATAGCCGCCCAATCATATCGCTCCACGTGTTCCCTCAGGCTCTTTTGGCGCGTCCCTTCAATGTGGACAATCGCCTCCTGCAGCCGGGCCAGCAAACCCTCGAAGTCGTCGTACAGGCAATCGGCCTGGTACTGTGGCGGGATGAGCTCGGGATAAGCCAGACGGTTGGGGAGGATGGGGAAACAGCCGCAGTAGATGGCCTCTAATGTAGCCGCGCCGAAGAACTCGTGGTGGGCTGTGCTGACGCAGACGTCGGCCTGCCAGAGGAGACGGCTGTAGGTGGCTGCATCTTCCACGTAGCCAAAATGAACGATGCGCTCCGGCAATCGCTCGTGGGCCTCCAGGAACTCCTCCGGCTTGAGGCGAAAGCTCTCACCCAGCAGGATGAGGCCAAAGTCGAGGCCCATCCCGTCCAGGGCGTAGATGGCGTTGAAGAAATCCTTGGGGTTTTTGTCGTACTCCCAGCGGTGATTCCAGAGGATGAGTGGTCGGCCTGATTTCGGCTCGGCGGGCCGATGACGGTCGTGGCGGGTCAGGTCCAACCCCAGGGGCAGAACCTGGCTCTTGGCCTGGATACGAGAGAGGCTTTCCAGTTCGTTGTAGTCGGGAAAGTGCTTCAGCAGGCGAGGCAGCTCGTCGAAGAAGGCCGACCGGTGATGGGCGGAGTTGAAAAAGACCCGGTCGGCCACCAGGGCGCTGGCATAGTTGATAAAGCCGTAATGCAGGTCGCGCTTTTCGCCATGGCGGAGGGGGTAGGTAAGCTGGTTCTCGTGGAAGTAGATGGCCGTGGGAACATCGTGAGTCAGGTCGCGGGTCAGAGCCAGGAAGGTGGTCAGGTCCAGCATGTCGGTGGCCAGGATTAGATCGGGCCGAAAGCCCATCTCTCGGAATTGCCGGGCCAGGGTGACTGCCCCACCGTGCATCCGCCACTTCCAAAACCGTCCCGGCAGATACAACAATTCCACCTGATGGCGGCTGCTTCGGCGATAGCCATCGGCCCAGGCCTGGTGGGAGCCGGTGTAGTACGGTTCGATAAGTAGGATCCTCATATGTCCAAAAGAACGCGGCAAACACAGCCTCGCTCAATCGCGCGTAATTGGATGAGGCGAAGGCAATGCCTGCGCCTCACCCAGGCAATGCCTGCGCCTCACCCTGAAGGGATGTTCGGATAGGCTCTTGGTACCGGTACCCCGCTTTTATGGTAGAGTAGTCGGCCATGGCCTTGCGTCTCTCC